>JAJAYX010000033.1 GCA_026785985.1 Rudanella sp.
CGATTTGGGAGCGGTCGCCGGTAATTATCGCTTTTGAGGTTGGCCCCATCCGCGTCAGAAACATCTTCATCTGCATGGGTGTCGTGTTTTGGGCTTCGTCTAACAGAATAAAGGCATTGTTGAGCGTTCGTCCACGCATATAGGCGAGGGGGGCAATCTCAATAATTCGATTTTCGGTGTAAAATTTCAATTTTTCTGCCGAAATCATATCATCCAGCGCATCATAAATTGGCCGGAGGTAGGGGTCGATTTTTTCTTTGAGGTCGCCCGGTAAAAAACCAAGATTTTCGCCTGCTTCCACCGCCGGGCGGGTAATAATAATCTTTTTGACCTCCTTGTTTTTTAATGCCCGCACGGCAAGTGCCACCGCCGTATAGGTTTTACCTGTGCCCGCCGGACCAATGGCAAACACTAAATCGTGGGTTTCGGCGGCTTCAACCAGTTTTTTTTGGTTGGCCGTTCTCGCCCTGACCACCACGCCTTTGGTGCCATACACCAGTACGTCTTCATCATTGCCAACGTTGATGGGCAGCGGCCCTTCGCCACTCATGCTGGAGCCGGTGAGGTAAGTTTCCACGTTTTCGTGGGTTAATTTACCATACTTCTGGAAGTGTTCCAACAGGGAGGCCAGAACATCGGAAATACGGCTGATTTCGGGTGTAGTGCCCTTGATGCGAATTTCGTTGCCGCGCGAAATAATGCGGCTCATCGGAAAAGCAGCGGCAACCTGCTTAATGTTGGTGTTTTCAACGCCCAAAAAGTCGATGAGCGAAACGTTGTCTAAGGTGATTACTTTTTCGACCAAACGGATTCTGTAGTTTAAAGTATTGGTAATTGGGTAATACTGTGTTCAGCCACTAAATATAAATAGTGGTGTCGATTGAACAACATTTTATCGGGAAAAATACTCAAAAACTCTTGAGCGGACGAGCGATGTGCTGGTTCTTTGCTCAAAAAAGCAGCGGGAATACAACAGGCTGGACGAGAATCCAGGGCAATAAAAATGCCGTGTCCAGACACCACCAAGGGGGCAAAGACACGGCATTGGCAAGGTAAAAAAACTGTCAATAGGCTAATTGGTTACCCATGTTGCTCAAATAAATCCGGCGAATTTTGTCGCGGGTGCGTTTGAGCCGCATTTTAATGGCACTGTCCTTAAGATTGTATTGCCGGGCAATTTCCTTAATGTCAAGATCGTCCTCATATTTCAGGCGAATCAGCAGCGTTTCTTCTATTGTCATGTTTTCCATGACAATAGACAAATGGCGAAGGCGTTGTTCGAGCTGTTCGGTGTCATTCACATCGGGCATGTTATGTGCCGTTTCGTCAAGCTCGATCAGGTTGTTGCGGCTGGTACTCCGAAGCTGATCCATACAGTAGTTGTATGAAATGGCATAGAGCCAGGTCGAGAAGGCCGACCGTTCCTGAAAACGGTTCATGTGCGAGTGGACGCGGATGAAAATGTCGTGGGTGAAATCTTCTGCCTGGCTGGCATCCTTGGTAAGGGAGTAGCAGCGTCGATAAACTTTGCTGACGTATCGAGTATACAACTGCTCGAAATACGCGTTCTGCCGAGTTTGCAGGTACAGGCGTACCAGCTCCTCGTCTTTGACGGAGTGTTTCATATTTACTTTTTTTATGGGGTAGGTTTTACTCTTTACTCGGGTTACTTACGCAATAAACATATGTAAAGTTTCGCAAGCAACCTAAAATTTACTAAAAAAGAGGTAAGACGAATCAGTTTTTACAGTAACTAATTAATCTTCAGGCAATGTAATGAGAATGTTGACACCACACAATGTCGAGCCATCATCAATCTGTAATCTTTATTGTTTCTGTTTCTATTTTTTATCCAACGGTTAAATTTTGTGGTACTTACTTTAATGAAGTGTGCAGTTAAATTGGTAAGTATGAATGCATTTATAAATATGAATACAATAGAGTTTAATTAATTTAATGTGCGTGATACGTTATAACGCATTTTAATGATTAGTGGGTTCAATTGGTCAGGTAGGACGCTTCAGTAAGTTAGCGGTCACATGATTAGATGGTTTTGGGTTTGTAAATTGCTGTGGCAAGAGGAGTTTATAATAACAATGAACAAACCAAAAATCACCTAATCATGGGAATCATTTAATAGCCAACCATTTGTTATACAATGCTTTTTGCTTCTCGGTCTGATTCGGGATCGTTTCCAGCCGATAGGCCACCAACGGAAGCCGTGCCAACGTCACCGGGATTTCCCGGACGAGACCACCCCGGTTTACCAGCATTTTGAAACGGGTTTTCGCTTTCATGGTAGCAACCAGTTTGTTCACGTCTTCGGTCACCCGGACGCTGTCGATAGCCAGGACTTCGTCGCCCACGTTCAGACCTGCCCTTTCGGCTGAGGATTCCCGGCGTACCGACGTAATGGTTTGGCGACCATTGGTGGGGTTCAAACCCACAGCTACTCCCAGATAAGCATCTTGAGCGTTGGCGTTGGTGTTGACCAACCGCAGTCCGACGGGTTCAAAAAAGGGCGCGTAGTCGATGGGGTCGGTGCCATAAACGTATTTACGGAAGAAATCATCCAGGTTTTTACCGCCCACTTGTTCTAAAGCCTGCTTGAGTTCGTCGTCGCGGAAACCGCGTTTCAGTTCCTTATAGTATTTGGAATAGAGCAAGCGCATGGCATCGCTCAGGTTTTTTTCGCCGTTGGTACTGCCCAAAATCGAGAGGTTCAGCAGGGAAGCCAACACGCTGCCTTTGTTGTAATACGAAATAGTGCTATTGCCTGAGTTTTCGTTGGGGCGGTAATATTTGATCCAGGCATCGTAGCTCGCGTCGGCCACGGATTGAACCCGGTTACCGGGCTGGTTTTCGATGCCGTTGATATCGGCGGCAACCACGGCCATGTATTGTTCGGGCGTATGGAAACCGGCCATCCGCAAGATATAATCCTCATAGAACGAGGTGAATCCTTCGGCTTCCCAGAGTGCTTTGGTGTAGTTCTCGTTCTCATAGTCGAACGGCCCCAAGGCAATGGGACGGAGCCGCTTTACATTCCAGAGGTGGAAATATTCATGGGCTACCAACGTCAGAAAACCCTTATAATTGGTTTCCGTTGAATAGGCTAACCGGTTGGTTTGCAGGGTGGTGGAGTTCTGGTGTTCCAGGCCGCCCCCGCCCGGCCCGGAGTGATGCACAATAAAGGTGTAGTTAGTGCAGGGGTGTTCTCCAAAAACTGAAGCGGCCGTTTCGCAAACGCGCTTGTAATCGGCGGCAAGTCGCTGCTCGTTATACTCTACTTCGCCATACTGAGCCACGGTATGGGGCACACCTGCCGCCGTGAAGGTGAACGTCCGGTGATTGCCAATTTCGATGGGCGAATCGACAAGTAGGTCATAGTCAGGAACTTCATAAACGAAACCATTAGCACCCGAAGCAGGTTTCAGGGCCACCGACACCTTGTTCCAGCTTTTGGCGGGCTGAATAACCAAACGGGCGGGTTGGGTTTTCAGGGCATCATTGAACAGGAACATGCTGGCCCCGTTCACATAGCCGTGCGAGTCGTCCAGGAAACTTGTTCTGACAGTTAACTCATAGGCATAGACCCGGTAACGAACAATGATAGTATCTGCGCCGTTGCGGGTGGTGATACGCCAGGTGTTTTTGCGAATTTTTTCAACGGGCACGGGCTGACCGCTGACTGTTGCCCGAAAGGCTTCCACGTTTTTTGCGTATTCCCGAATCAGATAGGAACCGGGAGTCCAAACGGGCATTTTAAGGTCGAGGTAGCCGTTTTTTTTCAGGTTGGTTACCCCGCCAATGTTGCTCAGCGTCATTTCCACCTCAAAATAATGGGTGGCCGGATCGGGCATCGACAGGGTGTAAGTGATTTGAGGAGCCGGAGCCGTTTCGTCGTTGGCCGTTGTCGGGGTTGAGCCATAGCCTAGAAGTACCCACAGGTTGAGTAAAAAGCAATACCGCAAATTGTTTTTCATACGGAAAAGATAATACCTTCGTTTTTTAGCAAAAAAAATGGTCGGCGAAACTACGAAGCATTCGCTCATTACACAACCATTCCCTTATCTATGTCCCAATCCCAGGCCCGTTCGGGCATACTCATACTCACGGTCATCGCAGGAATCAGTTTGGCCCGGCCAGCCGCTGCTCAACGCACGCTGAGTTATACCGAATCGGATTACAATTATCGCAACGGCATCGAATTGTTTGAAAAAAGCAATTACGGAGCTGCCCGTTACGAATTTCGCCAATACCTCGACCGCCGAAAGGCCAGTTCCAACAGCACCGAAGCTGCTGCCGCCGATCAGAATGTGGTCGATGCCGAGTACCACATCGCGCTGGCCAGTTTATACTTAGACGAGCCAGGTTCGGAGGTGCTGGTAGATCGGTTTGTGAAAAACCACAGCCAACACCCCAAAGCGGGGCAGCTTTATGGTGATTTGGGCCAGTATTATTACGAACGCGAAGATTACACGAAAGCCATCGACTTTTTGGAGAAAGCGATTGCCCAAAATTCGACGGGAGGGCAGTTGACTAAAAATAAATACCGACTGGCTCTGTCGTATTTCAACACCCAGAATGTGAACCGGGCCTTGCCCTTGTTGAACCAGATCAAACTGGACTCCGATGCCGAGGATGCCCCGGCTGCTTCATATTATGCCGGGGTGATTAATTACCGCAACAATAATTTCACGGAAGCGGTAGCGGATTTCAAGCGAATTGCCCAGAACCCGACCTACCAAAATGAAGTGCCGAACTGGATTGCCCAATCGCTCTACCGCGAACGCCGGTTCGATGAGTTGCTCAGTTATACGGAGCCACTGTTGCGCCGGGGTGGAAACACGCTGAGCGATGTGGGTTTAGTGACGGCCGAGGTGTATTATCAGCAAGGTAAATTCGATAAGGCGATTCCGTATTATAAGCAGTATATTGGTGCCAAAGGCGTGAAAGTGCCGGGAGCGGTGAAGTTCCGCTACGGACAGTCGCTGTTTCGGACGGGTAAGTTTGAGGAAGCCATTGCTCAACTGAAGCCACTGGCATCGGGCAAGGATACGGTAGCCCAATACGCGGCCTATACAATGGGAATCAGCTATTTACAGGCTCAGAACCCGACCTACGCGCTTACATCGTTCGATCAGGCTGGACGGTTAAGTTTTAGCAAGCCGATTCAGGAAGAGGCCCAGTTTAACCACGCGAAAGTGCAGCTCGACCTCAATAACGGCACCGATGCGGTGAAGGAATTGAACGCTTTTTTGCAACGCTACCCCGACAGTCCGTTTGAAAACGAAGCCAACGAGTTGCTAAGTGAAGCTTATTTCGCGTCGAACAACTACCCGGCGGCTATTGCCTACATCGAAAAACTGAAACGCCGTACTCCCAAAATTCTGGCCACCTACCAACGCCTGACCTATAATCAGGCCGTGAACGATTACAACGCCGAACGCTATACACAGGCGCAACAAAACTTTGACAAATCGCTGAGTGTGCAGGCCGATGCTGACTTGCGGCAACAGGTTCAGTTCTGGAAAGCCGAGACGTATTCTGCTCAGAAACAATATGATACGGCGATTCCACTTTACGCATCCATTGCCAAAAATTCGGGCGATTTGGGGGCTAAAAGCCTGTATGCACTCGGATACGCCTATTACAACAAGAAGGATTATCCCCGTGCTCTGACCTATTTCCGCGATTTCATTGGCAAAGCCGGGCAGACCGACGATGCCAGCGTGGTTGAGGATGCCCGTGTGCGCCTGGCCGATACGTATTTTGCGACCAAGCAGTATAACGAAGCCATGCGGACTTACGACGAGGTGATTGCCCGCAGCCGGGGCGACCGCGATTACGCGACTTACCAGAAGGGGTTGATTTTGAGTTATGTAGGTCGTGATGTGGAAGCCAAAGCGGAGTTCGACAAGTTGCAGCGGCAGTATCCGGGTTCGCGGTTTATTGATGATGCCTTATTTCAAACGGCCAATGTCGATTTCGAGAAAGGGGCCTACCAGGTTGCCATCCGCGGATTCACCAAACTCATTACGGATCGGCCCAAAAGTTACCTGATTCCATCGGCCCTGTTGAAACGGGCTACGGCCTTCAGCAACCTGCAAACCTACGATCAGGCCATTGCCGATTACCGCCGGATTTTGAATGAATATGGCAGCTCGGATCAGGCGCAGGGGGCTTTGCTGGGTTTGCAAAATGCCCTGAACGATGCCGGGCGGCCCGAAGATTTTTCGGGGGTGCTGGGACAGTATAAAAAAGCAAACCCCGGCAGTTCGGATGTGGAGAAAGTGGAGTTTGACAATGCCAGGAATATTTATTTTAACGAAAAATATCCGCAGGCCATTCAGTCGT
The DNA here is from genome assembly GCA_026785985.1 of Rudanella sp. Lineage (GTDB taxonomy): Bacteria > Bacteroidota > Bacteroidia > Cytophagales > Spirosomataceae > Rudanella. Next base: position 6,361 of record JAJAYX010000033.1, read on the forward strand.
TTCTGGCGTTCATGCAGGAATACCCGGCAAGTCCGAATTTGAGTGAAGCCCGTTATTACCTCGGCGAATCGCATCGGCAGACTAAGGATGTGGCCAATGCACTTCGGTATTACAACATTATTCTGACAGAGGGTAAATCGGCGTTTGCTACGCGAGCCGCCACACGGGCTGCCGAACTCGAAACGGCCCAGAAAAACTATTCAAAAGCCATTCGTAACTACCAGTTTGTGCTGGCGCAGGCCAACGGAAAAAACGAGCAGGTGGCCGCTCAGTTGGGGCTGATGAATACCTATTTCGTAGAACCCAAATTGGACTCAGCGGCTTATTATGCCCGCGAAGTTATTGCCACGGGTAATGTGGTGCCGGGTGCCCAAAACCGCGCTCAGTTGATGCTGGGTAAGGTAGCTTTAGCCAAAAACGACTATAAAACAGCGACCACTGAGTTTGAAAAAACGGTTGCATTGGCGAAAGATGTGCATGGAGCCGAAGCCAATTTCCTGATGGGCGATGTGCTGTATCGCCAAAAGAAATACAAGGAGTCGATTGCTATGCTGCTCAAATTCAACGAAACATTCGGCGAGTTCGACTACTGGAAAGGCAAGGCGTTTATCCTGGTTTCGGATAACAACGTGGGTCTCAACGAAATTGCCCAGGCCCGTGCCGTTCTCAACTCGATTATCGAAAACGCCGAAGACCCCCGCATTGTGGCCGAAGCCAAAACGAAGTTAGCCGCACTGGAAAACAAGAACTGATTTATGACTTCACAAACCCCTTACATACTTACCTTTTCCCTCCTTGCCCTCTCGTGCTCTGCGATGGCTCAGAATCGCCCAAACCCTTCCAAAAAGGAAGGAGAGGTTGATAA
>JAJAYX010000034.1 GCA_026785985.1 Rudanella sp.
ATTCCAGACCTACTCGCTCTCGTTTGTGGAGCCGTGGTTGGGTGGTCGTAAACCAAATGCCTTGTCTGTGAGCATTAGCAGTACGGTTTACCGGCAGTTTGGTGCTGATTTCTTTTCCCGTGGCTCAAAAGATGCCGTGGCAACGGGCGATTACAAAAACCTGGCCGTGACAGTGGGCCTTGGTCGGCAGTTGAAACGACCCGATGACTTTTTCTCACTTAGCCACTCGCTCACTTACCAGCGTTATAATCTGAACAACATTCCCCTGTTCGGCAACGGATATAACAACGGTATCTCGAACAACTTCACGTTCAATACCACGCTTTCTCGTAATAGCATCGATAACCCGCAGTTCCCCCGTTCGGGATCGGCTTTCACGGTAAGCGGTTCGTTTACCCCCCCTTATTCTATTTTCCGTCCGAAAGATTTCAAGCCTGACGCTGTAGATCGGTATAAATTTGTTGAGTACCACAAATGGATGTTCGATGCCACCTGGTATCAAACTGTAGTTGGTAAATTGGTGCTGAGTGCCCGCGCTCACATGGGCTTCCTGGGCAACTATACTAAACGAACCGAGATTGGTCCATTCGAGCGATTTGTATTAGGTGGTTCAGGTTTGGCCGGACAGGGTGTCTTTGCGCTGGCACAAGATATCGTAGGTCTACGGGGCTACCCTGACCGGCAGGTTTACACTGCCGACAACAACCGGGCGGTTGACTCCGGCATAACAGGTCAGGGGGGGGTGGTTTATAACAAATTTGTAAGCGAACTCCGTTACCCAGTTTCGCTGAACCCTTCGGCCACGATCTTTGTGCTGGGTTTTGTGGAGGGTGGCAACAACTGGGGTAGCTATAAGCAGTTCAATCCATTCGACCTGAAGCGGTCGGCGGGGGTTGGTGCCCGGATTTTTATGCCTGCCTTTGGCCTGATCGGTATTGATTACGGCTGGGGCTTCGATGCCATTCCGGGTATACAGAAAGCCAACACAGGTCAGTTCCACTTCACTATTGGCCAACAGATTCGGTAATTATTTTTTCGACAGGATTAAAAAGATTGGACGTAAAAATCCTTTTAATCCTGTCATTCTGTCGAAAAATAACTTGTCTTACCGAATCAATACATTATCCAGTCAATCGGAGCGTTTTAAAGGAAATGATTGGCAGGGTGGATGGTGCTGGTTTTGTGGTTGAAATTAAACCATCCATCCGTCCGATCATCCAACCGATGAAAATGCAGAGACCGTTAAACATCAATGAAATGCGCATGAAAACAGGACTCTTTTTGTTACTTTTGTGTTCTCTTTTTGGCGCATCGAGAGCCTCGGCGCAAAAGTTTGGCTACGTGGATACGGAATTTGTCTTTAGCAAGATGCCTGAGTATCAGAAGGCCCTGGGCGAAATCGACAAATTCGCCGATAAATGGTCGAAAGAGATTTTAGATAAAAACACCGAAATCGAGAAACTCCAGCGGACGTATCAGGCGGAAGAAATTCTGCTCACCGACGACATGAAGCGGGAGCGCCAGCGGGTCATCAGCGACAAAGAGCGGGAAGTACGTGATTACAACAACAAGATTTTTGGATACGAAGGCTCGTTGTTTCACAAAAAGAAGGAGTTGATTAAAACACCGATGGAGAAAGTGAATCGAGCCATTGAAAAGATCGCTCTTCAAAAGAAACTTGATTTTATGTTCGACAAAGCCAGTGATTTTGTGATGCTTTACACCAATCCTAAACACGACTACACGGACTACGTGATGGAAGAAATGGGCTTAGACACGGAGAGCAAACAGAAGCCCACAACCCCCGTGGCCGGACAGGCCACCCCAGCAACGCAATCAACCGCAAAACCTAAATAAATACAAACAACTAAGTCAAATGAAGAAAAACATTGTCATGGCGTTCGTAGCCGCTCTGTTGTTCGGTGGTATCAACGCTCAGGCACAAGCCCAGGCTTCAGCCCCGGTCACAGCAGCCCCCGCAGCAACGGCTGCCGGCCCCTTGAAGCTGGGTTATACAAGCATGGATTATCTGTTGTCGCAGGTACCCGAAGCCAAAGAAATTCAGAACCAGTTGACCATTCAAAAAACGCAGTTGGAAAACGAAGCCAAACGTTTGGAGAAAGAGTTTCAGGACAAACTAGCCGTCTATGAAAAAGGAGCGGCCCAAATGTCGGAAGTAATTAAGGCCGACCGCGAGAAGGAATTGCAGAGTTTGCAGGGCCGTTTTCAGGATTTTCAGCGCAACGCCGATACCCAGTTACAGCAAAAGTATCAGCAGTTGGTGAACCCCGTGATCCAGAAAATTCAGAAGAATGTGGATGCCACGGCTAAAGAAAACGGCTACAACTATGTGTTCAACCTTGATGCCGGTGCCGGTACGGCCGTGATCCTGTTGCACGCACCCGAAGAAAACAATATTACAGATCTCGTACTGAAGAAAATGGGCATCACCCCGGATGCTAAAACAGCCGCTGGTACACCTGCTCCGGCAACGACCCCTGCTCCGAAAAAGAACTAAGCATATCGCTTTTGTTTTTCAGTAAAAAGTCCGGCAATCAC
>JAJAYX010000035.1 GCA_026785985.1 Rudanella sp.
GGCGAGGAACCTACGCAGGACAACAAAGCCGCCGAAGTAATCCAGATGACGTTTAAAAGCGTCGGCAACACCCCCGATAACAAATACAAGGTGTGGGTAGATAAAGAATCTCACTTAGTATCGCAGTGGGCCTATTACCCAAAGTTCACCGACGAAAAGCCGGGCTTCACCCTCCCCTGGACTGACTACACGCAACACGGCGAAATTAAACTCTCCGGCAAGCGCGGCCCTCGTGAACTCACTGATATTCGGGTATTTACGGGTCTTCCCGGCGAAACATTCACCTCATTTGATCGACCTGATTTGAGTCGATATTAACTGAAAATCACTATTTCCCCTGCATGGAATCCCCCGTTTTATCTCCCTCCGTTAACAAACAAAAGTCTCGTGGCAAAACGGGCGTTTTGCTGGTGAATCTCGGCACACCCGACAGCCCGTCGGTGCCTGATGTGCGCAAATACCTCCGCGAGTTTTTGATGGATGGTCGCGTGATCGACATTCCCGCGTTGCCCCGGTTTTTGCTGGTGAATGGCATTATTGCCCCCTTTCGTGCGCCGAAATCAGCCAAAATTTATAAAGAATTGTGGACTGAAACCGGCTCTCCACTCAAGTACTACGGACTTGCTGCGGAGCGTATGTTGCAGGTACGGCTCGGCTCCGACGACTACGAAGTGAAGCTGGCCATGCGCTACCAAAGCCCCAGTATTTCAGACGGACTTGCTCATTTCCAACGACTTGGCTTAACCGAGATTATTGTTATTCCGTTCTTTCCGCAATATGCGTCGGCCAGTACCGGCTCGGTATACGAGAAAGTGATGGACATACTGAAAGGCTGGCAGGTGATGCCTCAATTGCGGTTTGTGAACAGCTTTCACGACCACCCAAAATTCATTGAGGGGTTTGTGAACCTCGGCAAAAAATACCTGTCCGAACGCTCTTACGACCATGTTCTGTTCAGCTACCACGGTTTGCCCGAACGCCAGATTCGCAAGGGCGATGTGACCAAACAGGTGTGCCAGTTGGGAGCGTGTTGTGGTTCGCTCACCGCCATGAATCAGCATTGCTACCGGGCGCAGTGCTTTGAAACCACCCGGCAATTGGTGGCCGGGATGGGCATTCCCGAAGGTCAATATACCACCTCGTTTCAGTCGCGATTGGGCAACGACCCCTGGATCAAGCCCTATACCGACGAGGTTATTCCCGAACTCGTGAAAAAAGGCGTGAAAAGTGTACTGGCGTTTTCCCCCGCCTTCGTTGCCGACTGCCTGGAAACAACCATCGAAGTAGGCGAAGAATACAAAGAACTGTTCGAGAAAGCCGGTGGCGAACACTGGCAACTGGTCGAAAGCCTCAATGACAGCCCCATCTGGATTGATTTACTGGAGGACTTGGTTCAGAATGGATAATGAATAATGGGCTGATGCGGGAAAATCATGCGTCAGCCCATTATTCATTAATCGAGCAACACCCGTATATCCCCCATCAACTTATCAATTTCCAGCGGCAATGTGCCGTTGTACACGCCCCGAATTCGGCGATTTTGGTCAATCAGCAATACGTGTTCCGTGTGCAGAAACTCGGTGGAGTCTTTGGTGAACCCGATGGCTTCTTCGGCGAAGTACGACCGACGGGCGAGGGTATAAATCTGGCTCCGGTCGCCGGTGAGCAGGTGCCATTTGTTGGCGTTGATACCTTTGCGCTGGCCATATCGGCGCAGTTGAGCCACCGAATCGGCCCAGGGCATCACGCTAAAGGAGAGCATTTTCACTTTTGGCTCCCGGCTAAACCTGTCCTGAATGGCTCTGAGGTGATTGGTCAGTTTGGGGCAAATGGTTGGGCAAGTGGTGAAAAAGAAAGCTGCCACATGAATTTTGTTCGCAACGGTTGCCTCCGTAACAAGCTGCCCGGTTTGGTCGCGGAAGGCGAAATTGGCAATTCGATGTAGATTTTTTTGATCCACGTCGGTTGAACCCGTGAGCCAAATGGGTGTAAAATCGGGTGTGTTATAGTTTAGCTGCTGATTCCCGTGCCAGGCCCGGTGCATTCCTTCGGGTTTTCCGGCCCAGTAACTGCCCACAAACACCGTGTCGCCAGCGGCCCGACATTGGTATTGCCAACCGCTAAAAAGGGCATCCTGAAGCCACAATCGGCCTTCGCGCCGTTGCCAGCCGGGTGCATCTACCGACACAAACAAGGTCGGAATCGCAACCTGGTCGGCGGGCCGTGATTGGCAGGCTGTTAGGAAAAGCAGCAAATACCAACTGAACTTACTGCGTAATGGTGCCAGCCTTGCCATAGAATCCGCTGCCGTTAATGTAAGGGTCTTCGGCGGTGATGTGGTAGTGATAAATACCGTTGGGATAGTCGGAGGTGGCGTGGGTGTGGCCGTGATACTTGTCTAAATCGGCGTTCGTCACGGTTTTTCCGTTCTCAACGGGGCCATACACCGGAAAACCATCCAGCAAAAAACCCAGCAGCGCGTCCTTACCTTTGGCTTTTGTCAGAAACGTGGGTTCGGCATGATAGTGGTACTGTCCCTGTTGCTGCGGATGTCCACCATACTGGTCGAAGCCCAGTATTTCGTTCGTCAGAGCGGCCCGCATCGCTGCATACTGATTAAAAATAGATCTTTTTGTACACATCAGCAACACTCGTGCCCACGGCAACGGTTGTGCTGCCCGTGCCGGTTGTAATTGGCGAAACAGCGTCGGCAGCGTTTTGGCAGGCCACAAAAGTCAGTAAGCCGGTGGTGAGGGTAAGCCCGCCGAAGGTGGCGAATAGTTGGGATCGGTTCATGGTTGTTAGTTATTTGTTTCTGTCTTTGACGACCTTATCGAACTATTCCTACGGGCGGAAGGGCCTATTTTCGGTATTATCGTCCGGCGGTCGGCTCCCACCATTAATCCAGGTCAGTATGCCAGTTTCCACCCTGAACCCGCCAACCGACCGAAATACCTCCACAAACACGTCCTGCACAATTTCTTCGGCATCTTCGTGGCTCCGCACATAACTCAGTGCCGTGTTGAACACCCGGCTTTTAGTCTGTTCATACAACGCCCGAAATGCCTTCTCATCGCC
>JAJAYX010000036.1 GCA_026785985.1 Rudanella sp.
ACGTAGTACAGACCCAACACCATGTCCTGCGACGGAACCGTGATCGGTGCGCCGTTAGCCGGGTTCAGAATGTTGTGCGAAGCCAACATTAGCATCGACGCTTCCAAAATGGCCTCCTGACCCAATGGTACGTGAACGGCCATTTGGTCACCGTCGAAGTCAGCGTTGAAAGCCGTTGTTACCAATGGGTGCAACTGAATGGCTTTACCCTCGATCAATTTTGGCTGGAACGCCTGAATACCCAAACGGTGCAGCGTTGGTGCCCGGTTCAACAGAACAGGGTGGCCTTTCAACACTTTTTCCAGAATATCCCAGATAACCGGGTCTTTGCGGTCAACGATTTTTTTGGCCGACTTCACCGTTTTCACAATGCCCCGCTCAATCAACTTACGAATAATGAACGGCTTAAATAACTCAGCCGCCATATCTTTCGGCAATCCGCACTCGTGCATTTTCAACTCAGGACCGACCACAATTACCGAACGGCCTGAATAGTCTACACGCTTACCGAGCAGGTTTTGCCGGAAACGGCCCTGCTTGCCTTTTAGCATATCCGACAGCGATTTCAACGCCCGATTGCCCTCTGAACGAACAGCATTCACCTTCCGCGAGTTGTCGAACAACGAGTCAACGGCTTCCTGCAACATCCGCTTTTCGTTTCGGAGAATTACTTCGGGAGCTTTGATCTCGATCAGACGCTTCAAACGGTTGTTCCGAATGATAACCCGACGATACAGGTCATTCAAGTCAGACGTAGCGAAACGGCCACCATCAAGGGGGACGAGTGGGCGCAATTCGGGTGGAATCACCGGCACCATTTTGATTACCATCCACTCAGGGCGGTTCTCAATACGGCCATTTGCTTCCCGGAATGCTTCAACCACTTTTAAACGCTTCAAGGCCTCAGCTTTCCGCTGTTGCGACGTATCCGTTGCAGCAGCGTGACGCAGTGAATACGACAGTTCATCCAACATCACCCGCGATAGCAACATCTCCAATGCTTCAGCCCCCATCTTGGCGATGAATTTGTTTGGGTCTTTGTCTTCGAGGTGCTGATTGTTACCAGGTAGTTTATCGATAATGTCGAGGTATTCATCTTCCGTCAGGAAGTCCAGTTGATTAATGCCATCTTCGGCCTTCACCCCCGGCTGAACCACGATATACCGTTCGTAGTAGATAATTTGGTCGAGCTTTTTGGTAGAAAGGCCCAGAAGGTAGCCAATTTTATTCGGGAGGCTACGGAAATACCAGATATGCGCCACAGGCACCACCAACTCAATGTGGCCCATTCGCTCCCGGCGAACTTTTTTCTCCGTCACTTCCACCCCACAGCGATCACAGATAATGCCTTTATAGCGTATCCGCTTGTATTTGCCGCAGTGGCATTCCCAATCTTTCACCGGGCCAAAGATGCGCTCGCAGAACAGACCACCCATTTCCGGCTTATAAGTCCGGTAGTTGATCGTTTCGGGCTGCGTTACCTCGCCGTATGAACTCTCCAGAATCGACTCAGGCGATGCGAGACTGATGGTCACACTCGAAAAATCGCTGTTGAGTTTCTTGTTCTTTTTGAACGACATGAAGTTGGAGATTTGTGGTTTATTCTAAAGTAATTTCAAGAGCCAGACCGCGCAATTCGTGAACGAGTACATTGAACGATTCCGGAATGTTTGGTTTCGGCATATTTTCGCCTTTCACGATGGCTTCGTATGCCTTGGCACGGCCAACCACGTCGTCCGATTTCACAGTCAGGATTTCCTGCAGGATGTTCGATGCCCCGAAGGCTTCCAACGCCCACACTTCCATCTCTCCGAATCGCTGACCACCAAACTGCGCTTTACCACCCAACGGTTGTTGAGTAATAAGTGAGTAAGGTCCAATCGAACGGGCGTGCATCTTATCGTCCACTAAGTGACCGAGTTTGAGCATGTAGATGATACCCACCGTTACTTTCTGATCGAAGCGTTCACCCGACAGACCATTATAAAGGTATGTCCGGCCAAACTCTGGCAAACCAGCTTCGTGTAATTCGTCAAAAACCTGCTGTTCCGTTGCTCCGTCGAAGATTGGCGTAGCATACTTCCGGTTCAGTTTTTGTCCAGCCCAGGCTAACACGGTCTCGTAAATCTGACCAAGGATCATCCGGGAAGGTACACCAAGCGGGTTCAGTACAATATCAACGGGAGTACCATCTTCGAGGAACGGCATGTCTTCATCACGAACAATCCGGGCAACAACACCTTTGTTTCCGTGGCGACCAGCCATCTTATCCCCTACTTTCAGCTTGCGCTTTTTAGCGATGTATACCTTCGCCAGTTTAACAATGCCCGCTGGCAGTTCATCACCCACTTCAAGTGTGAAACGCTCCCGCTTGAAACGACCTGTTATCTCATTCCGGCGTGTGTTGTAATTCTTGATGACCTGAATTGCCAACTGGTTCGTATGCGCGTCTTCAGTCCAGTTTTCCAATACCACATCAGCCAACATGTTGACTTCTTCTGGCACTGAGTAGCTGCTTTCGTCGCGATACGGGTTCTTGTCGGGGAATAGGTTATCCGTAATATTCTTCCGGTTGAACTTAACGCCTTTGCTAACGATCTCGTCGCCAAACTTGTGCTTCACGCTCTGACTGGTTTTACCGTCAAGCAGTTCAACCAATTTCTCGATCATCCGGGCACGGATAGCAACGAGGTCGCGGGCAAACTTCTTGGCTAGAACTTTGATCTCTTCCTTATGCTTACCCCGATCTTCCTTCGACGGACGTGAGAACAGCTTCGTATCAATAACAACCCCCTTCAACGACGGTGGTGCTTTCTTCGACGCATCCTTCACATCACCAGCTTTATCACCAAAAATGGCACGGAGCAGTTTTTCTTCGGGTGTCGGATCACTCTCTCCTTTTGGTGTAATCTTACCAATTAAAATGTCGCCCTCTTTCACCTCTGTACCTACCCGAACAATACCGTTTTCATCGAGGTTACGAACCGTTTCTTCGCTTACGTTAGGTATCTCCGAGGTTAACTCCTCCTCACCACGCTTCGTGTCGCGTACTTCCAGTTCAAACTCTTCAATGTGGATCGAGGTGAAGATGTCTTCACGCACAACCCGCTCCGAGATTACGATAGCATCCTCAAAGTTATATCCCTGCCAGGGCATGAACGCCACTTTCATGTTCCGGCCCAGGGCCAGTTCCCCTTTCTGTGTCGCGTAACCTTCGCACAGTACATCACCTTTCTTCAGCTTTTGGCCTTTCAGAACCGTTGGTTTCAGGTTAATGCAAGTATCCTGGTTTGTCCGGCGGAATTTGATCAGACTGTACGTCTTCACGTCTTCCTCAAATGTCACCAAACGATCATCAGCCGCCAGATTGTAGCGTACCATGATCTTGCTGGCATCAACAAACTCGACAACGCCGTCGGCTTCTGCCAGGTACAACGCCCGCGAGTCAACGGCAACCCGGGCTTCCAGACCCGTACCCACAATCGGAGCTTCGGGACGGAGCAGCGGAACAGCCTGCCGTTGCATGTTCGATCCCATCAGGGCGCGGTTAGCATCATCATGTTCCAGGAACGGAATCATCGACGCGGCCACCGACACAATTTGATTCGGAGCAATGTCCATAAAGGTCACGCTCTTAGGCTCGGCAATAGGGAAGTCACCTTCAAAACGAGCTTTCAGCTTATCGACCTGAAAATTGCCTTTCTTGTCAATTTTTGAGATCGCCTGAGCAATATAGTGCGTATCTTCTTCTTCAGCGGTCATATACATCACCGGCTTCTCCATCGACACTTTCCCGTTTTCAATAATCCGGTATGGTGTTTCGATAAAGCCCATGCTGTTAATTTTCGCGTACACACAAAGCGACGAGATCAGACCGATATTCGGGCCTTCCGGCGTTTAAATAGTACACAAACGACCGTAGTGCGTATAGTGAACGTCGCGAACCTCAAAACCAGCCCGCTCCCGCGACAGACCACCGGGTCCCAATGCCGACATACGACGCTTGTGCGTCACCTCAGCCAGGGGGTTCGTTTGGTCCATAAACTGCGATAACTGATTGGTGCCGAAGAATGAGTTAATAACCGACGACAGTGTCCGGGCGTTGATTAGATCAACCGGCTTAAAATCTTCATTGTCACGCACGTTCATCCGCTCTTTGATCGTCCGGGCCATACGCGCCAGACCAACGCCAAACTGGGAGTACAACTGCTCTCCCACTGTCCGCACCCGGCGGTTGCTCAGGTGGTCAATATCATCGACAACGGCTTTTGAATTAATCAAACCGATCAGGTATTTTACGATCAGAACAATGTCTTCGGTCGTTAATACTTTCGTATCTGATGATACTTCTAGACCAAGTTTCTTGTTGATTCGATAACGGCCTACATCACCAAGGTCATACCGCTTATCCGAGAAAAACAGGCTCTGAATAATCTCACGAGCTGTTTGTTCGTCCGGTGCATCAGCATTACGCAACTGCCGATAGATTTGCTCAACAGCCTCTTTTTCAGAGTTCGAGCTATCTTTCTGCAGGGTGTTGTAAATAATATTGTAGTCGGCCATGTTCATGTCCTCCTTATGCAGGATGACCGATTTCTGGCCCGAATCCATAATCAAGTCAATATCGTCAACCCGAATGGCCGAGTCGCGCTCTAAAAGCACCTCATTACGGCTGATCGAAACTACTTCCCCCGTGTCTTCATCCACGAAATCTTCCGTCCAGGTTCGCAGAACCCGTGCGGCCAACCGACGACCAACTGCCTTTTTGAGGTTGGCTGGTGTGGCAGGCATTTCTTCCGACAAACCGAACAAGTCCAGAATGTCTTTGTCTGACCCAAAACCGATTGCCCGCAACAGCGTTGTTACCGGGAATTTCTTTTTCCGGTCGATATACGCATACATCACGTTGTTAACGTCGGTCGAAAACTCAATCCACGACCCTTTGAACGGAATAATCCGAGCCGAGTACAGCTTCGTACCGTTGGTGTGCTTACTCATAGAGAAGAACACCCCCGGCGAACGGTGGAGTTGTGAAACAATGACCCGTTCAGCTCCGTTTACAACAAACGAACCCTTCTCGGTCATGTAGGGAATATTCCCTAAAAAAACTTCCTGCTCAATAGTCTCAAAGTCCTCGTTGTCCTGATCGTTATTGATCAATCGCAACTTGGCTTTCAGCGGAACCGAGTAGGTCAATCCCCGGTCAATACACTCGTCAACAGAGTACTTCGGTGGATCGACCGAGTAGTCCATAAACTCCAGAACGAAGTTTTCGCGTGAATCGGAAATCGGGAAATTTTCCTGAAACACCTTGAACAGACCTTCCTGCGAGCGGTGGTCTGAGGGTGTATCGAGTTGGAAAAAGTCTTTAAATGATTTAATTTGGATATCGAGGAAGTCAGGATACCCGATTACTGGCTGAATCGTCGCAAAATTTTTGCGCATGCTGTTGGTGTTTGCGTTTGTAGCCAATGTTTGAGCGATTACATTTGTGAGGTCAATTGCGCTCCCGGCCCCTATTTACAAGGCAACTTAAACTGACCAAATATACCCTAAGCGTCAACCCGCCCAAGGGGGCAGTAGAGAGGCAACGTATAGACCAAGGAATTAGTTTGGCGTATTACCTTTTGTATAGACAAAAGTCTCCAAACAGGAAAAGACCTGATAATGTATCAGGCCCTCCCCTATTTGGAGTAGTATCGTTAAAGCGGTTGCTTATTTTACTTCTACC
>JAJAYX010000037.1 GCA_026785985.1 Rudanella sp.
GCGCGGTGGTTTATGCACGAGTAGCCTCAACGGCTCCGGCTGGTTTATTCAGCGGGACAATTGCCCTCTCGGCAGCGGGTGTTCCAACCGTGACAGTGATGCTGGCAACGAGTGTTGTAAGCCGGTCAACACCCCTAATAGCTACTCCCGAATACTTCAGTTTGACAACCGTTCAGGGTGTACCGTCAGCGGTACGTTCATATACCGTTAGCGGTTTTTCGGGCCGCCCGGAAATGCTGATTCAGGCACCAGTGGGAGTTGAGATCAGTTTGAGTGCCACAATGGGTTTTGTTTCGTCGATAACCCTCGCCAATCCAACATCGCCATTGGCAGCCACCATTGTGCCAACGCCTGTTTATGTGCGGCTTACGGGAACTACTCCGATTGGTACGGCTATCTACTCCTTGAGCAATCTGGCGAGTGTTATTGCTTTTCCGTCCAGCACTGGTTCTTTTGTAGGGCCGTTGGAATTTTATTCCGCCCCTGTCTATGTCTATGGCACCATTTTTACCAACACCACCGCCGTTACGCCCATTGCCACGGCGCGGGGGTTGTCGCTTAGTACGGTGGCAACCATCGAGGGCCGCGTGACGGTGAGCGATCAGTTTGGCGGTAAACTGTTTTACGTGCAGGATGCAACGGGCGGTATCGCCGTGTTCGACAACAACGTGGCCTATGGTTCACAGATGAACCTGGGGGATTTGGTGCGGCTGACCGGCCCCGTCGATTTGTTTCGGGGCAAACGCGAAATCAACGGAGTGCAGAGTTTTACACGAGTTTCGGTGGGAACAGCCGCCAACATGCCTGCTCCTGTTCTGACCACTATCAGCCAGTTGTCGGCCAACGAAGGCCGGTTGGTCAGCATTCGCGACGTGACGGTTGGCGGCAACGGCCCGGCTTTTGTGGGAGCCACCACCTACCCCATTTCGGCATCTGGTGGCACCGCCGAACTTCGCATCGACGCGAACAGTACTGCCCTCGTTGGTCTTAGCAAAGTAGCCACCACCTCGCTGCTGACGGGTATAAGCGACCGATTTACGTCGGGAACCACCGATATTGTGCAGGTGCTGCCGCGTATTCAGTCCGATATTCCGGGTTCGGTGACGCTGGTTCTGGTAGATAGTTTTTGTTCGGGAACGGGGGTTACGGCCTCCACCACGCTCACCGCCGACCAAACGTTTGATTTTGCTACCATGAACACTGAGTTCTTCGGAGCCGACAGCGGCACCCTTGCCTGTGGAAATCGCCGACTTACTTACGACGACAAGGGGCCAACCAACGAAACCCTACAGGCACAAAACTTTGTTTCGACCATCCGCCGACTCAATGCCGATATGGTTGCGTTGCAGGAGGTGAGCAACGCCACCCTGCTAACCAACGCCGTTAGTGCGAGCCTGAGCGGGTATGCCGTAGCGTGTTCAGACCGGTTCTCGTTCTATTTTCAGGATCAGTGCAACCAGTCCGTTACCATATCAGGCTCCGTATCAACGGTATTTGGGCCAACATCGCTGTCCCAAAAAGTGTGCGTGTTATACAAAACCAGCACCGTAACACCTGTTTTGGGCGAAAGCGGCCCCATGCTCACCGACCTCTACAACTACCCCAACGCCAACGGTTGGGCATCGGGTCGGTTACCATACCTATTCGTGGCCAACGTGACCATTAACGGCGTGACCCGCAAAATTCACGTGGTAAACATTCACGCGCTGTCGGGTTCGGGTACGTCGGACTATAACCGCCGGACAGAGGATATGCGCGTGTTGAAAGAGCGGTTGGATAGCCGGTATCCCCGCGCCAACGTCATTCTGGCGGGTGATTATAACGACCGAATTATCACCTCCATTGCCAGCGGACAACCTTCGTCGGCCTGGCGTTTCGATGTGTTGCCCTTGTCAATGAGTAACACCCCCGGCACCACCGATAACCCTGATTATGAGGTGTTAACCAAGTCGCTTGACCAGGCGGGCTGCTCGTCGTTTGGAGCCAATGGCAACGTAATCGACCACATAACCGTGTCGAATGAAGTGCTTCCGGGCTATTTGCGCGGAACGGTGTCGGTGTTCACCCCCGGCATTCTGAATTATTTCAATAATACCTCCGACCACAGCCCCGTTGTGGCTCGCTTCGATTTGGCGCAACTTTCGCCGTCAACGGCAACGGGTGGCCCCACTGCCCTGCTGACACCGACATACAATTGCACCACCGGAGCCATCAGTTTCAACCTGATTGGGGGCGATGGGTCGCCGGTCGTGTATTTTGCGCCGGGCATCACCCGTGCGTCGATCACCACCCCGAACGGGATTCTGGAGCCAGGCCTGATCTTCGACCCCAAAACGTTGTTTATTTCGGCCACCCAAAACGGCACTACTATAAGTCAAACGTTTGATTATACGGCCTACTGCGCGAATCGGGCTAACAGTGGCCGCATGGCAACCCCCGAAATGGGCAGCGACCTGAACGTGACGGTGCTTGGCAACCCCACGCAAAACGAAACAGTGGAGGTCGTCATCACAAACACAAACGGGGAAAAGGGAACCCTCCACGTTTTCGACGAGCAAGGCCGCCGAGTGAGCGAAACAATCACCGAAACGGGCCGGGCTACTATCCGGCTGGGCCGTTCGGCGGGTGTGTATTTGGTACGGGTTAGTACGCCAACGAGGGGGAAGGTGGTGAAGGTAGTACGGGAGTAAAGCCTGAACTATTCCCCGAAAAACTATCCATTTCCAATGATTATTCCGGCAAACGCGCTTTTTTGCAAATTTTCAACAAACTTGCTACCGATTTGCCAAATTTACTGTTTCACCGCCTTTCTATTGAGTGATTGAGTGAATTGTGATTGAGTGACTAAGCGGTAACGAAGAGTTCACTCAATCACAATTCACTCAATCACTCAATCGCAACATGAAAGAATACATCCGTCCGATTACCCGCCTGCTCGTTGCCAACCGGGGCGAAATTGCTATCCGCATCATGCGGGCCGCCACCGAGTTGGGTATCACCACCGTCGCCGTTTATACCTACGAAGACCGGTATTCGCTGCATCGTTTCAAGGCCGACGAAGCCTATCAGATTGGCCGCGACGAGGAGCCACTGAAACCGTATTTAGACGTTGAGGGCATTATTGCGCTGGCCAAACACAAGAAAATAGAAGCCATTCACCCCGGCTACGGATTCCTGTCGGAGAACGTGACGCTGGCCCGGCGATGCCGCGAAGAAGGCATCGTGTTTGTTGGCCCCTCGCCCGAAGCAATGGACGCGCTGGGTGATAAAGTGCGGGCCAAAAACCTCGCTACTTCGGTCAACGTCCCCCTCATTCCCGACTCCCGCGAGCCGAATATGACCGCTGAGTTTGCCTTGCAGGAGGCAAAACGGATTGGCTTCCCGATCATGGTGAAAGCGGCTGCCGGGGGCGGTGGGCGCGGGATGCGCGTGGTGCGGCAGGAAGAAGAATTTGAACGGGCGTTCAACGAAGCCAAAAACGAGGCCAAAAACGCCTTTGGCGATGATACGATTTTCCTTGAAAAATTCATTGAAGACCCTAAGCATATTGAGGTTCAGTTACTTGGCGATACACATGGTAATCTAATTCACCTGTATGAGCGTGACTGCTCGGTGCAACGACGATTTCAGAAGGTGGTCGAAATGGCTCCGTCGTTTGGGTTGCGGCAGGAAACCCGTACTAAATTGTATGAATACGCCCTGAAAATTGGGCGGGCCGTCAACTATTCCAATGCCGGCACTGTTGAGTTTCTGGTCGATAGAAACGAGAATATCTACTTTATTGAGGTGAATCCGCGCATTCAGGTGGAACACACCATTACGGAGGAAGTGACTGGCATTGACCTCGTTAGGACACAGTTGCTCGTGGCCATGGGCTATAAACTGTCGGACAACGGCATTTATATCAATCATCAGGACGAGGTGCCGCTCAACGGCTATGCTATTCAGTGCCGTATCACGACCGAAGACCCCGCCAACGGTTTTAAGCCCGATTTTGGGACGATTATTGCCTACCGCAACGCGGCTGGTTTTGGTATTCGCCTGGACGAAGGCAGCAGCTACCCCGGCGTGAAAATCTCGCCCTATTTCGACTCCATGATCGTGAAGGTTTCTTCGCGTGGCCGGACACTGAAAGGAGCTGTTCAACGCTTGCAACGGGCGTTGATCGAGTTCAGGATTCGGGGCGTGAA
>JAJAYX010000038.1 GCA_026785985.1 Rudanella sp.
ACCGCTACCCGACTCTGATTCGGAAGTACGAACCCAAGCCGATCCGCATTTTTTTGCAGGATGGCACCAACGACCTGAACAACTTCGTGGGCGATTGGTGGAAGGCCAACGAAACGATGGAGCGGGCTTTTGTCTTCGCGGGCTATGAGGTGAATCATGCCTGGGGCGAGGGTGGCCACAATGGCAAACACGGCACCGCTATTTTCCCCGCAGCCATGCGATGGCTTTGGAAAGGCTACCCAGAACCCGTGGCCAATGGCTCCTCTAAAAACCCGTTTCTGGCGGAGATCCTGCTACCCAACGA
Source organism: Rudanella sp. (assembly GCA_026785985.1). Taxonomy (GTDB): domain Bacteria; phylum Bacteroidota; class Bacteroidia; order Cytophagales; family Spirosomataceae; genus Rudanella. Next base: position 305 of record JAJAYX010000038.1, read on the forward strand.
GGGCTGGGAACTCGTTGGCGAGGCATCCACCTTTACCGAAGGGCCAGCCGCCAACGCCAACGGCGAGGTGTTTTATCACGATGTGCTGGCTGCCAAAACCCTCAAAGTGGGGGCCGATGGCAAGTCGACGGTGGTGAACGAGAAGGCCAACAAAGCATCTGGAACGGCCTTTGGCCCCAACGGATTGCGCTATACCGTGTCGAGCCGCACAAGCCGGGTGTACCGCTACGATAGGTCGGAAAAAGAAACGATACTGGCCGATAGCCTGGCGGGCAACGACCTGATTGTCGCTCCAAACGGCAACGTCTATGTCACCGTACCAGATGGGTCCGACAAGCCCGGCAAAGTGGTGTTGATTCGACCGTCCGGCGAAAAAGTGGTGATGGATGGGGGCGAAAACACCACCGGCCTAAAACTGCCGAACGGCCTTGCCCTGACCCCCGACCAACAGCAACTTTACGTGGCTGAGTCGGCCTCGCACTGGATCTGGATTTACCAGGTGATGCCCGACGGAACTCTGACCAACAAACAACGGTACGGCTGGCTACACGTACCCGACACGGGCGAAAACGCCTGGCCCGACGGCCTCAAATGCGACCGGGAGGGACGCCTGTACGTGGCCACGCGCCTGGGCATCCAGATTATGGACAAGACGGGTCGCGTCAATGCTATTCTGCCCACCCCCAATGGCTACTCGTCTAACCTGTGCTTTGGGGGCAAGAACTTCGATACGCTGTACGTAACCTGCCGGGATAAGGTCTATCGGCGGAAGGTAAACGCGAAAGGACCGTAAGAAACCTGGGTTTGGTGTACACCACAAAAAAACCATCCGGTGGAGGAGACGCAACTATGCGTCTCTACACGCTTTGTGTCTCCGTATCTCTGCGTGATGCCATCAGCAACCGGAAAAGCCCGTAGAAAATAAACACCACCGCCAGCCCGAAGGAAAGCCACTTTGCTAATTTGAACACCTCACAGAATACGGCCACCGTCACCGATTGGCTTGGAAAACTGGTGAGTAGTGTTACAATGGTCGCGTTCTCCAGGTAATCGAAAATCAGGCTGGCGAATGGAAGCAATGTGACACGGGCAAAGGGTTTATACGGTTTGTTTCGATACAACAATGTCAGGATAACGGCAAACAGAAAACTGTACACAATTGGATAAGCTACGTCGGCGGTCAGTTCGGTTTGGGCGTAGTAGGCGCGGGCTTCGGGGCCATAATCGGCTACCATCTGTAGGGTTCGGGTTGGGTTGAAACCAAACGTCAGGTCGATGGGGCCGACGGGTTTTCCGGCCAACTGGTTCATGTTTGTTTCCGCGTTTTTGAGCCAGTAGGCCGGGAAACTGATGTAAATGGCCAACAGAAGGAGCAAGGATTTCCCGTTGGCAATGCGGTCGAGGAAATTGATAAGAGTAGTCATGGCTAGTAGGAGGAGTAAGGGAGATAAAGAAGGCAATTGGGTAACTGACGTAACGGGTCAATTACCCAATTACCTCAGTTACCCAATGACAAGCTACTTGATTTCTACTTTGATTCGCCCTCAACGCCTTCGATTTTCAGGTAATAATCGGAGGCTGCTGTGCTACCCCCGCCATTGCTACTCAGAACTGGCTTGGGAATGCAGAAGCATAGTTTCGCCTTGTGTTTTTCGCTGTACACGCAACGCGTTTCGCCGGTGCAGGGCTTGGGGGGCTGAGTGCCGCAGGTAGGGCAACCATCGTCTTCGAACTTAATGACCAGGCCTGTTGGCTTGCGTAGCTCGGCACCACTGATTTCACCAGCGCGGGATACGAACATCAGGGTTGACCCGTCGCGGAGTCGAACTACGTTTCGCCCTTCGCGGATATTAACTGAACCTGATTCGGAGGTGCCTGGCATTACGTTACCGGCGTACGATTGGGCCACAATGGCCACTAATAAAGCGAGTACTGAAAGGAATTTTTTCATTGGATTTTGATTGGTTTGAATTGGTTGAAAAAAGAGAAAATTAATTGTGAACACTGGTTAAAAAAAGAGGAAATTGATTGAGAAAAAGAGGACGCGGTTTGCTGTTGCGATTTTACTGCCGTTTCGATTTTACTCCCGTTTTGATGATACAAAGATGGCGGATCGGAGAGGGGCAAATCCATACAAACAAGTTTGTATTTTTCAGATTGCAACCAGAACTGAAGCCTGTTTTGCGATGAATTTTACCGGATACAATGCCTGCAATTCGTTGGTAAGACCCTTGTAAATGGCCGGGTTAAACGGAGCCATGAACTCGGTAACTGGATTGTTGGTTCGGCGGGTTTTCAAACCCATGTCGCGCATGAGTTCGTCGGCGTGGTGAAACGAGAACGGGATCACACATGTCCCCGACGCATTGCTTTTGGGAGCGCGTTGCACCAGCCATCCGTGGTGTAGGGCAATCTCCAGTTTCATAGCCTGAGCGTTGGGCAGGTTCAGTTGCCCTTTGAAGTACTGGGCCGAATAGTGAGCGGCCAACTCCGACGTGAACGGGGTGAACAACGATGGATTATACCCTACAAATGTTAGGTTCGGTATATCGGCAGGCACTACGTTGCGGTACAACTGGAACCAGCCTTTCTGGTTGCGAATCCGGTTGCTAATTGCTTCGCTGAAAAATGGCACCGATTGGCGGAAACCCGTTGCGAAAACCACCTGATCGGCCACAATTCTCCGGCCTGATGTCAACACAACGCCATCGGAGATGTAGCGGGCGATTTCACCTTTCTCCAACTGAATGTCGCCCGAAGCTGCCCGCTCGTAGAAGTTGTCGGACGTTAAGCCGATGGAACAGTTGGCGATGCTGTCGAAGGGTTTGTCGGGGAGAAGACCGCTCTTTTTGAGTTTCAACTGGGCAGCTACTAATTTGCCTAACCCCTTCACCAGGAGCCCTGTAACGGGTTTGCCCAGCGGGCCGTGCAGAAATTTATGAATGCCGAACAGAAACCGATCTGGAAACAATGACTCCCCAAAACGGTGTAACAACAAGTGTTTAAAGTTCAAACCCCAGAAAATACGGGGCATTTTCCACTTGGCTTCCCGATAAATACAAACGGGCTTCTCCGACACATTGCTCACCTGCGACAGAATGTCGTGGGCCGATTTGGCAAAACCCACCACGGCCACTTTCTGGTGCCTGGCTGCGTCGAGGTGCTGTTGCCGGTACTCTGTGCTGTGGAGCACTGTTCCGGTAAACAAATCGCGTCCCGGTATCTGGGGCATATTGGGCTCGCTAAATACCCCATTGCAGACAACCAGAAAATCGACAGCTGTTTCGCTCACTTCGCCGTGTCGACGGGTGTGAACCACCCAGCCGCCAGCCCCGCCGTCGATGGCTTCGGTATGCTCTACGCTTGTGCTAAACCGGATTGCGTGCAAAATGCCGAACTGTCGGGCGTAGTTGGTCAGGTATTCCTGCACTTGCTTGCCCGTTGGCCATTCGGGGTAATGTTTGGGCATGGGGAAGTCGGTGAACGTGTAGGTGTCGCGGGTGTTTTGGGTAGTCACGTTGGGGTATCGGCGGGTGGAGGCCCATACCCCACCCAACTCGGCTTCGCGTTCGAACACCACGACAGAAAAGCCGTGTTCACGCATGGTTTTAGCCGTTACTAAGCCGCTGACTCCGGCGCCAATGATGGCTATTGTTTGTGTCGTTTTCATGGTTGTTTTGATTGATAGAGGAAGCCGGTCCCGCTCCGGCGTACCGGCCGTTGCGGTTTTGTCCGGTTTATATGGTACAAAGATGGCCCCTCAGGCAGGGCGAAATCCATACAACCTTGTTTGTATTTTGGGATCAGCTATACCACTAATTTTGTTACATCGTAGGCGAAATAACTGTCAATCAGCTTCATATTTAGCCTGGCCGGTACGATCGAAATCAACAGATTTCGCAGGGCGCAGATCGCCCGATTTTTTAACTGACCAATTTTACCAAGTTGCAGGCTGGCTTTCACGATGCGCTCAGTTCGTGGGAAATGAAGTTTTTCGTACCGGGCAAAGGCCGCTGGAGTCAGCCCATACGTATCAATGCATTTGGCTAAGATATAGGCACCTTCAATGGCCATGCAGCCACCTTGTCCCAGGTTAGGCGTAGTGGGATGGGCGGCATCTCCCAGTAACACCGCCATACCCTTCGACCAGCCCCGTACAGGAACCCGATCTGTCAAACTGTTTTTTAGAATATGCTTCGTATTTCGAATAAGTTCAGGGATAGGGTAGTGCCAATCGCTGAAGTGGGTCAACAACCTTTGCCGACTACCTTCCGGTTCGTCGCTCTGCATAAACGGTTCGTTCAGGGTAGCCCACCAACCGAACTGACCGTCTTTTATCGGGACTATGCCCACCCGCTTGCCGTTCCCGTAGGTTTCGCTGCCGTAACCCGCATCGAGGTCCATCTCACAAACTCCCCGCCAGATGCTATACCCCCTGAAAACGGACGATCCATCGTTGATAATCTGTTGACGAATCACAGAATGCAACCCATCAGCGCCGACGACAGCATCTACCGTTTTATGAGTGCCGTTTGTGAACACGAGGTTGACCTTTCCGGTATCGAGGGTCTCAACTGATGCTACCTGATGATGCGTGTGCAGTTCAGCCTTGACGTTTTCTAACAACACAGTATGGAGGTCGGTGCGGTGCAGGCAGATCGTTGGCAGGTCATAGTGTGGACTGGATTTGCTGAGTATTCGTCCGCTTTGGGTTTTCAGAAACACGTTCTCAACAACCCCGCTCACCCGCAGTATATTGTCGAGCAGCCCCACGGCCTGAAAAACTTTCAGCGCGTTTGGGAACACGCTGATTGCCGCTCCTACCTCGCGGAACTCGGTATTCTTTTCATAAATATGGCACTGATAGCTACTATTTTTCAGGCAAATAGCCAGGGTTAATCCACCAATTCCACCTCCGATTATGGCAATTTCTTTCATGATCGTTTTGGGTTAATATACGATTGAAAAAGCCACACCACAAACAGACAACC
>JAJAYX010000039.1 GCA_026785985.1 Rudanella sp.
ATAACTTGGCGGGTGGCTAGGTCATGGCCACCGTGAAGGGTACTCCTCAAATTAGCATCTAAAAGGGCTACCTCGACCGGATGATGCTCAAACTCGGCGACTCGCTCATCTTCAACGTGCAGGGTGCTCTCATTCCGGCCATTGTGGGTGGTACCCGCGAAGTGGACTGGAACCGGGTGCAGAGCAACTTCCTCGTCGTTTTCCCGAATGGAGTGCTGGAACAGGCACCCCAGTTTTCAGTGCTGATGACCCGCGTCGGCAACACTCAACAGTCGGCGGCTTTCCAGCGCGATCTGGTGGCCCGCTTCCCCAACGTGTCGGCTATCGACCTCGGTCTGATTCTCAATACGGTGGACGATATTCTGAACAAAGTCTCGTTTGTAATTCAGTTTATGGCCCTGTTCAGCATTCTGACGGGCTTGCTCGTTCTGGCCAGTTCGGTGATTATCAGTCGCTACCAGCGAATGCAGGAAAGCGTTTTGCTGCGGACATTAGGCGCGAGCAGAGCGCAGATTCTGCGGATTCAGGCCATCGAATACTTCATGCTGGGCTTGCTGGCGGCTTTGTCAGGCGTGATTATGGCGTTGGCGGCTACCTGGGCATTAGCCTACTTTGTGTTTGAAACCCCCTACAGCCCCAATTTATGGCCGGTTCTGACCGTCATGGGTGTGGTTACAGTGCTGACCCTGCTCATTGGTTTATTGAACAGCCGGGCCGTGTTGGTGCGCCCCCCGCTTGAGGTGCTGCGGGCAGAAGCGTGATGGCACGCAGATTTGGCGGACCATCACGAACGATTAGTTTACTGCATTCCTCTGATCCTTCGGCCCTATCCACAAAAACACCCCGTAAGCCCCGGCCATCAGCCCTGCAAAAATCAGGCTTAAAAGGGGGTTGAAATAGATCATTGCCAGCAAACAGATCGTACCCAGTACCAGTGCCAGCCCCGGCAGGAAGGGGTAAAAGGCTACCCGGAAAGGGCGTTCCATGTCAGGTTCGCGTTGGCGAAGCGCAAACAGGCAGACCAAACTAATCAAGTACATCGCCACCGTGCCAAGAGCCGACAGGGTAATGATTTTGTCGGTGGTGCCGGAGAAAAGGGCCAGCAAACCCACCACGCCCCCGGCCACTAACGACCAGTGTGGGGTGCGAAAACGAGGGTTAACTGTACCTAACCAACGGGGCAGATAGCCATCGCGGGCCATGGCGTAAATCTGCCGGGAGTAGCCAATGGTGGTGCCATGAAACGAGGCAATCAGCCCGAACAGACCCAAGCCCGCAAATAGGCGTGCCCAACCGCTGTTTGGCCCCAGAACCATTGCCAGCGTTGCGGGCAGGGGGTAATCGCTGGTAGTGATTTGCCGCCAGTCGCCCGCACCGGCCGAGAGAATCATGGTGCCAAGAGCCAGCACCACCAATGTTCCAATGGACAGTAAATAGCCCCGTGGAATGGTTCGGATGGGGTCGCGAACTTCTTCGGCCACCATGGCTACGCCCTCGATGCCAATGTAAAACCAGATGGCAAACGGAATGGCCGCAAAGATGCCGCTCGACCTGATTTCGCTGTTGTGGGCGAGCAGGTTTTGGGTCTCATAAGCCGGACTGACCAGCCCCATAAATATGACTAACTCCACCACCGACAAGGCTGTAATGACTACGGAAAGATTAGCAGACTCCTTGATTCCCAGTATGTTGATGGCAACAAAAACAAAGTAGGCCCCATCGGCTACCCAGATTGCGGGAATGCCGGGATGCAGGAAATGAGCGTAGGCTCCGAGGGCTGCAGCAATGGCAGGCGGAGCCATCAGGATACCAATGATACTGGAAAAGCCGGCCAGGAAACCCACCTTTGGCCCAAAGGCTCGTGTGGCGTAGGTGAACGGGCCACCTGCATCGGGCATACTGGCAGTGAGTTCGGTAAAGCTGAAAATAAAGGCAACATAAAACACCGAAACGAGCAACGTCGCTATGATAAACCCCACTGTTCCGGCTACCCCTAACCCGTAGTTCCAGCCAAAATACTCGCCGGAGATTACCATCCCCACGGCAATGCCCCAAAGTTGGGTCGTGTTAATTACTTTGCGAAGAGAGGGGTTGGCTGTCAACGATCAAAAATACGTTTTAACGAGTTCCAAAGCAGTTTTTTCAGGGTTTGATTGGCTTCGATAACGGGCAGAGAATCAGCCATCAGGAACGTGATTCCATCGAACCGCACAGGTTGATAGCGATCCATCATAATGTCTAAGTTAATCCGCTGGAACGGCACTCCGAAGGTGATGAAGTGATTAATGTATTTGTGACGCAAAACAGCCGCAAAGTCCACGTCCGAAACGCCATACACATTCAACAAATCAACTCCCTCAATATCTAAATTGACCGCTTTCAGAATTCTTTCCAAAAACAACAGATCACTCGGCGATAAATCTTCGTCGGCCAGCAACAGCACTTTGTGTTTCAACAGGGCCGGTTTCGGGGCTTCCGGCGAGCGAACGGGCGGAGTCGTGTCCTCGGTTTGTGTGCTCACAGGCGGAGGAGATAGGGTTGTATCCTCTGTCGGCCAGGCATAGCCCGGTATCTCCACAGACTGGGCGATTGACCCGTCAACCGGCACTTCGGGCAGGCTTACGGGCCGCACCCGTGGGACGGGCGGTATCACTACCGGCGCGACCACCGCAAGTGGCTCCGCTCCCCAATCGACGAGCGTTTCGGTTGGCAACCGGAACAGGTGTTCCGATTGGTAGAGCGTTTGGTATAGTGCTTTAGATGACAAGGCTTTATCGGTTCTGTTTCACCACTTCTGCTTGGGTAACGGCAACCTCCGCCCATCGAATGCCCGATCTTCCGGTCCGTAGTATTTCGCTAAGTAATCCAGCACAACGGGTTCCGATTGTCCTAATTCCCAGAGTTTCTGGGTACGCTGCATCCAGCGGATTTTCTGCCGCCAGCCATCGCGGGTCAGGTGCGACTGTAAAATCAGTTTACTCGAATGACAAGCTGTACAATTTGCTTTCACCAACGCCAGCCGGTCATCAATCACCAAACTGGTTTCCCTGTCAAGTTGAAGGGTATCGGTGGTTGGCTTCAACACGGCAGTGCTCCGTTGAGCCGCAAGCCCGATTGCGACGTATGAATCAGTTTCTGGCATTGACCTTACGGCCCGCCGGTCGGAACGCCGAACCGTTGCAAAACCATCGTATATCATTCCGGTTAATACCAAAAAACACCCTAAAATTGCTTTCTCCATTTTCTTCCCTTTTATCCAACCTTCACCGCAATCCGGTGGCAGGCGTTGTTGCAGTATCCTTCGGGGTTCCATTGGGGCATCACCATCGGTTGGGCAATACCAGCCTCGTCGGTGGCCCGCGCCCAGATTTCGTAGTAGCCGGAGCGGGGTGGTTTCAGGTCGGCAGACCAGTGTTGCCAGGCCAGCCGATTGTGTGGGCCATCCAGTTTGGCGGGTTGCCAGGTGGCTCCAAAATCCATCGAGAGTTCCATTTTTTTCACGGCCCGGTCGCCCGCCCACGCATGACCGCGTAAGGTGATGGCCTGCCCGGCTTTGACTAATGTGCTTGTTCGTGGAAATGTGATTACTGATTTCACCGGCATCGACTCAATTATTTTGAACCGGTCTTCGGGGGGGTCGTTGCCCGGCTCCACGGGGTTGATGGGAACTTTATAACTTTTGCCGGTCATTTTGGCCCCGTCGTGAACCTTATTGCGCACGCTGATTGTGTGCAGCCACTTACCCGACACGGAGGCAGGCCAACCGCCAATCACGAGCCGCAGGGGGGCACCGTGGGCAACGGGAATATCCTGTCCGTTCATGGCCCAGGCCACCAGCGTTTCGTCTTCGAGAGCTTTGTGCATGGGCACGCCCCGCGAAATCGCTTCCTTTTTCGGATCAAGGCTCAGGTGCAGATCGCGACCATAGTAGCCGATATAAACCGCATCTGATTTCAGACCCACGTCGGCCAGGATGTCTTTGAGCCGAACACCTGTCCACTCCGCACAACTGATGGCTCCTTCATTCCACTGATTACCAGCCGTTTTAGGCGAAAACCCCGACCGGCCATTGCCTGCGCATTCCAATACTAACTGGTACGTCTGCGGACGAAATTTCTTTTTTAGATCGGCCAGTGTGTATGTTTTCACCCCCTTCACCGACTCGCCATTGATGGTAAGTGTCC
>JAJAYX010000040.1 GCA_026785985.1 Rudanella sp.
GAAATATTCCGATCAGTGTCAGCAGCAGAAAGCGTTTCCACTGGTGTCGGGTCCTGAAAGTAAGCGGAATGTTCGGGGCTTCGGGCATTTGGTGATACGGGTTCATGTTTGCTAAGGTAAAGCGGGATCACATTTCGGGCAAGTTTAGCGGCATTTCGCGACGTATCTAAACAACAAAAGGGCTGTTTCAGCCCGTAAAGGCCGTATTTGGGATCGCTCCTATTGCACCGCCCCCCTGCCCCACTGTAGGTTTGCATCGTCGGTCACGAACAACCCGACTTCGAAACAACATCGTCATGAGCCTCCTGAAACTCGCTCTCCTTACCCTTGTAGCCTACAGCCTGACTCTTTTTTTCGCACTTGCTCAGACCGCTCCCGTCCTTAACGAGGGGCAGTTGTCCGGGCGAATTCTGACTGCCGACGGCCAACCGCTGGCCTACGTCAGTGTCGGTATTCCCGGCACACCCGTTGGCACTGTTTCAAACGAACAGGGCCTGTTTACGCTGGTACTCCGGGCCAGTACCGCTCCCACCGATTCGGTCCGGTTCAGTATGCTGGGCTATGCCTCGCTGACACTCCCGTTGGCCACTCTACGCCGGCAACTGGTTCTCAACACTCCGCTCATCCTTATTCAAACCATGCAGCAACTGGCCGAGGTGCAGGTCAAACCTCTCTCCGGCAAAACGATTGGGTCGCGCCGGTTGGAGGCAAATACGTCCACCAACCTGCTCATCAACAGTCAGCCAAGTCAGAATCTGGGATCGGAAGTAGGTCGGCGGTTCAACCTGCCCGGTAAAGCGCATCTGCTCACCGAATACAGGGTGTTTGTGCAGAGCGATTTCGGGGCCACGACCCTGCGGATAAACATCTACGAGGCCCGCACCATGCGCCCGCTGCTCACCCGCAACGTGTATGTGACCCTGACCGGCAAACACCGCGACTGGGTCACAGTCGACCTGATGCCATTTGCCATCGTCACTACCGGCGATGTGGTGGCGAGTGTCCAGTGGGTGGGTAGCGAGGGTAAGGGCCGGTATGTATCGCTGCCCATCCAGATTCCTGCTTTTGCCACGCATCTGTACAAATACGGTAGCCAAAATAACTGGAAAACGTTCCGGGGCATGAGCAGTGCTATGACGCTCGGTTTCTCACCCCTTGACCGGGAGTATTCGCCTACCATCGAATCGCTCACTGCCACCCGCTAAAACCCCGTTACTCTTTCTGTCATCCTCCGAAATCATCATCCTTTATGAAACGTCCTCTCTTCATCACTGCCGTCGTTCTTACAACAACCGCCCTGGGTTTTCTTGGCCGCGAACCAATCATGGCCGCTATCGGCTCCAACGCTGGTAAATCCTTTTCTTTTTGGGGCTTCACAGCCTACCGGATGTTTTGGAGCATCCTGCTCCCCGCTTTGGTGGTGGCCCTCCTACACGGCCCGCGCCGGGTAGTGGACGAACTCGGCTGGAATGCCAATGTGTTCAAAGGCATTGCGTTGGGAACGCTCTTCACCTTACCCATGCTGATTGGCTACAGCCTGACTTTTGCGCCGGTCAGTTTGCCCCTCAACCAGATTCTGCTCAAGTTCTACACCGGCTCGTTCTGGGCGGGTTTGGCCGAAGAAACATTCTATCGGGCCTTTCTATTCGGGCAGTTATACCGGCACGGACGTTGGCCGTTCTGGCTGGCAGCTGTAGCGCAGGGGCTGTTCTTTGGCACCGGCCACCTCTATCAGGCCCACGAGCTGGGGCAGGCGCTGGGCATTTTTGCCGTTACTTCGTTGGGGGGCATTTGGTTTGCCTGGCTATGGATCAGCTGGCGCAACCTGTGGGTACCCATCACCGTACACATCCTGATGAACGCGTGGTGGGCCCTCTTCGCCGTCGATAACACGGCGCTGGGTGGCTGGGTGGCCAACGGATGCCGCGTACTCACGATCGCTCTATCGGTATGGCTCACGATTCGTGCGTTACGGCAGCAGGGGCGTAGCCTGAATAGTTGGGAGTTGGAAAGCCCGGCATGGCAGTAACACATTAAATAAGATGGTCAGCAACGAAAACGACCACAGGATGCGTTGAAGGGCGATTTTGGGGATCATGGTTGAGGAATTCTGCCCAAAGGCACGAACAAAACGTGGCCCTGATTTTTTCCTATCTTCACCAAATCAAAACCAATTGATACCATGCAAGCCTACACCGCCGAACGTCTACACACCGTTGAGGAGTACCTGGTGCTGGAGGAAGCCTCCGAAATAAAACACGAATACATGGATGGCCGCATCATTGCGATGGCTGGCTGCACTCTCGAACATGGTTCCGTGGGCGGGAATGTGTATGCCGAACTCCGAAATACCCTTCGAAAAAAACCATGCAAAACCTACAATAGCGATACCGCCATTGCGATTTCTTACGGCAAATACACCTATCCCGATGTAAGTGGGGTGTGTGGAAAAACAGAAGTGTATCCCAAAAATCCGCGTGCGCCCAAAAATCCGCTACTGCTCGTTGAAGTTGTTTCCAGCTCAACGGGTAACTACGACCGGGGCGAAAGATTTGCCCTCTACCGTCAAATTCCCACGTTTCAGGAGTATGTCCTGATGGAGCAGGATAAACCGCAGGTTGCCGTTTATCACTACTTGCTTCGCTCAATCGTGTATTGCACTAATTGCTCCAGCGAGGTGCGGTAAGTCGATTCGGGGAAGGTTTGTAGAATAGTTTGGGCTTCGTCAACGTAGCGTTGCATAGCCTCGGTGGCATACTCGATACCTCCCGAATCTTTTACAAAAGCAATCACTTCGTTCACCTTTTTGGGGTCGTTACTATTGTTTTTAACGGTGTTTATTACCCGTCGCTTATCCCAGTAGCCAGCCTTTTGGAGGGCATAAATAAGCGGCAGGGTCATTTTTTTTTCTTTAATATCAATACCTAATGGCTTGCCTACCTCGGCAGTGCCATAGTCGAAGAGGTCGTCTTTGATTTGAAAAGCGATTCCTACTTTTTCGCCAAACAGCCGGGCTTTCTCCACCGTCGCGGCATCGGCCCCCACCGACCGGGCACCCACCGCGCAACAGGCGGCAATGAGCGAGGCCGTTTTCTGGCGGATGATTTCGTAATAAACGTCCTCGTTGATATCTAACCTCCGGGCTTTTTCAATCTGTAACAATTCGCCCTCGCTGATTTCGCGCACGGCCCGCGACACTAACCGGAGCAACTCAAAATCGCCATTATCGACCGATAGCAACAGCCCCCGCGAGAGCAGGTAATCACCTACCAGCACGGCTACTTTGTTTTTCCAGAGGGCGTTGATCGAGAAAAAACCCCGTCGGTAGTTGGAGTCATCCACCACATCGTCGTGAACGAGGGTGGCCGTGTGGAGCAGTTCGATGAGTGCTCCCCCCCGATAAGTTGCCTCGGTGATAGTGCCGCAAATCCCCGCCGACAAAAACACGAACATAGGCCGGAGTTGCTTACCTTTCCGCTTGACAATGTAGTTCATAATCTGGTCAAGCAGCATCACATCGCTCTTCATCAAGTCCCGAAACTTGCGCTCGAACAATTGCATTTCAGTGGCAATTGGAGCTTGAATGGCGGTAACGGATAAGGGCATCTTTTCAGTGAGCAGTTAATAATGAGCAGCGAGCAATTTTGGGGACACCCCGCTAATCGTGGGGCAATATTACGGCAGGATGGGGGGATAACGAAAAATGAGGAATGAATAATGACCGTGCTGTTCTCTCTTTCACCTATTCATTGTGCATTATTCATTATTGATTACACATTAAGTACATTAGCCGCATGATTGATAATCCAAACCCACCCGGTCTTGAACAGGCCGATATGCACCCCGATTCGCGCGTTCACAAAGCTCTCATACTGGGAGGTGGTTCACTCAAAGGGGCGTTTCAGGCGGGGGCCGTTCAGGCCATTCTCGAATCCGGCTTTGAACCCGATACCCTCTATGGTATCTCTGCCGGTAGTCTCAATGCCACGTTTCTGGCTAATGAAACCGCCCGTCAGGAAGCCGAAACCGGCCACATCGACTGGCCCAAAGCGGGTCGTGCCCTCATGGAGTTCTGGCTCTTCAACATCACCCAACCCCAGGACATTGCCGTGGAACGCTCCCGGTTCCGCACGGGCTATGACACTATTATGAGCCGTTTCGATGGTTTTCTGGACAATACGCCTATCAAAGAACTGGTTCGGAGAACCCTTAACCTCGACCTGCTTAGGGCGGGTTCAGTGCGGGTGAAGGTGGGCGCAGTGGATATTCTTAATGGCGACATGGTCTATGCCGATGCCCAGGACGAACATTTTCTGGATTACGTATTCGCCAGTAGTGCCCTACCCTTTCTAATGCCCGCCGTACAGATTGGGGGCGATCACCGCAAAGCATTTATGGACGGGGGCCTCCGCGAGGTGGCTCCCCTGCGCGTGGCCATCGAAGACGGAGCCACCGAACTCATGTGTGTGGCCTGCCATGCCAAACGTATTGTCGGCGATGCCGTCAACTACCGGAGCCTGCTCACGTTGATTGAGCGGGTGAAAGACATCACCGTGAATCAGTTGGTGAACAACGACATTGCCTGGGCCGAGCGATACGTTGAAAAAGAGAAATTCCGGGGCCACGACATTAGCCTGACGCTGGTGCGTCCCACTGACCCGCTTCATCTCGACCTGCTTCAGTTCACCTCGGAAGACATTGGCAAGTTGTTAGTGCAGGGGTATAAGGCTGCAACGGAGGTGTTGCGAGCTTAAACGGCAAAGGGTTCTGGAAATGACAAAACCCCGACCATTTCTGGCCGGGGTTTTTACTATATTCGTAATCCGTGCTTAGTTATGCTGTACGCGTCCTACACCCAACGTGCGGTTGCGGAGCAAGCCCTGAGCAAAAACCGTATAAAGCTTGGTAGCTTCCACTGTTACCGTTGTACTCAGCACGGGGGCTGTTGTGGCTACAGTTGGTATAGTAGCTCCGGCGAACACGTCCACTCTGTATGTACCCGCTGATACCGACGTGAACGCCGTTGTAATCACATTCCGATACGCCCGGTTCAGGAACGAAGCTACCGTTGCGGGCACACCGGTTGCGCTCGTTGGCACACTCAACCGTACCGAAACAGCTGGCCCATCAGGAGCAAAGTGGAAGAATCGCACCCCACCCGCGCCAGCGGCTAGCGTTTGTGTGAGCGGGTCCGTTACAATGGCAAATTGTGGCCCACCCAGGTTAGTTGCATTTAAGGTAGTTGGACGGGGACGATTCAAGGTGTCCGTCACAAATACCGTATAGCTGGTATTGGCAGCAGCCGCAAAGTTAGTCTGGTTAGTGGCTCCAGCCCGGAACACAATGTCGTTGCTACCAATAACTCCACCAATAGCGCCACTTGCCGCTTTGGCCCTGAGCTGAACGGTTCCTACCTGCGTGCTAGCGTATGGCGTTGTCTGACCAAAGGCAATGCCCTGACCAGTTGGGTTATTTTCTACAAAGAAGTTGAGTGTCGGAACACCTGGAGCCGCGTTCACAAACAGAAAACGAGCCTGATTTGTTGAAGGGCTAGTAACCGGTTGGGCTTCTGGATAATCCGTATCCTGACAGCCCGTAAGCAGTACAGCCGACAACAGACTAGTTGCCATTACTGTACCAATAATATTGAGTTTATTGTTCATGCTTTTTTTAGTCTAAAGCAGTGATGTTCTGTTAATTAGAAAATGTAGCGAGCACCCAACTGTAACTGCCACCGCGCCGAGAGTGTGAAGTTATTCGTAAACGTCGATGAGAGTGCCTGACCAGGAGCCGCTTCGGCAAATGAGTAAATTGGGCGGCCTGTGGTTACGGCTGTTGCCGTATTTGGGGTTTCATACCCTGTGAAATTCAGCAGGTTGGCCCGATTGGTTGCCTTTGTAATGCCCCAGTTTGAGTTGAGAAAGTTACCAGCATTAATCAGATCAACGGACAACTGAATAGTGTGCCGACGGCCGTTTGGCATTGGAACGAAAAGATCCTGCAACAACCGGAAATTGAATAGATTCTGCCAGGGCAGATACGCGCCGTTACGCTCGGCATACTGACCACGACGCTTGCTCAGGTAGGCGTCCTGATCAATGTAGGTGTTTAACTGATCCCATATTTGTTGTGTTGTGCGGGTATCCTGTGCGTTGGTTGTGGCCAGCACAATTTCGTTCTGGTTGCGCGGAATGTAAATCAGGTCGTTTCCGTTAATACCGTCACTGTTCGGGCTGTTCAAATACGTGTAGGTGAAGTTACCAATATTCTGACCGGTATAAATGAGCGATACCGTTGTGGCAAAATACTTCAGGTACTCTTTACGATACTGAACGAAACCAACAATACGGTGTGGGACCAGATTGTTGGAGTACGACAGATTGGGTGAGTTGGGGCCACTCACAATCTGCTGACCCGTAAACAACGTACCAGCGGTAGATGCACTCTGTGCATATAAATCCTTTGAATCGGTGTAGGTATAAGCCAGTGACCCTTCAAACCCACGCGAGAACCGCTTCTGAATCTGACCTGTCATGCTAAGTGCATAGCCCTGATTAACGTTACTCAAAACCAGTGCCTGTACAATCCGGTCGTTGATACGACGGTCAAATGGTGGGTTGACTGCCGTACCAGCTACTCCACCAAATACCGGCCGACCATCACCGGCTAATGTACCGGCAGGGCTTGCCAGGTTAGCATCGCGAATAGACACCGCGTTAATATCCTTGGTATAGATAGCGTCGAATGTAGCAACCCATCCTCCAGGCAACGTCTTGTCAATACCAAAGCTAGTCCGCCAAACCTGGGGAAACTTAAAGTCAGGAACCGTAGCATTAATAGAGAACGTTGGTGCCTGTGGGGTGCCGGCCGGTGCTGTCAGCGAAGCAGGTAATCCCTGAGCAACCGGATCAAGTGAGAACGGAATGTTGGCATTGGCAGCCTGACCTACCCGGGCAATAGTACCGAATAGTACTCCGTTGTTGCTGATTTGATTTGATATCCACACAAACGGAACGCGGCCGGTAAAGATACCCGTACCACCTCGTACCTGAAACGAGCGATCTCCTTTCACGTCCCAGTTTAAACCC
>JAJAYX010000041.1 GCA_026785985.1 Rudanella sp.
AAATTCTGTATAGTGCCGTTATTGGTCAGCTTGTGGTTGTGGGGCAGATTAAATCGGTAAGCAAGCGACAGGTAGTTGAGTCGAAGAAAACGCCCCGATTCAATATACTGACTCGTGAAGATGACATTATCGTTTAGGCGGGTTTGCACCGCTTCCTGCGACACGTTATTGATCGGAAAACGAATCAGGCTGGCCACATTCACCTGAGTGGCGTTCAGGATGGAGTGACCGCTGAGGCCATCGACCAGGCCAATCAGTTGCCAGCGACCCACCGTCAGGCTTGACCGAATGCCGATTTGCCAGCGAGGCAGGGCCGAACCAAGCACTGTGTGGTCGCTGGTGGCAGTAATGCGACCGTCGCGGTTGAAGTCGATGAGCCCATACTTCCCCTGGCTGTTGATGCTACCTAACACGGGGCCGTAAAACGTAAACAGCGGCACATTAGCCTGCACAACCTGCGTTTTTTGCCCGGTAAGGCCCCGTCCTTCCACTGGCGCGTTCATCACTCGGTAGTTGGCCGTTCCCACCGATACAATCCGATTGAACAGAAACGAGCCGACAACATCGACCGTCCAATCCAACCGATTCGTTTTCAGCACCTTACCCGACAGTTTCCATTCGGTTCCGGCATTGCGAATCTGTCCCCGGTTGCTGATTTGGGGAATAAGGGCGGTTATTTCGGGCCAGTAGGCAGTGTTGGTAAAGCGGTCAAAAATCGCAAATTGGCCCTGCCAGCGACCAGAGCGCGTGGAAGCCCGGATGCCCGCGTTGAGCAACCGCTGAGTTTCGGGTTTCAAACCGGGAGCCAGCCTTTCAGGCAACCCCTCCAGTATTGACTGCTGATTGGCAACGATGTTAGCGCCCACAAACAACGTCAACACATTGACCGGGGCAGGTGCCGAAGCCGGCGCATAGTCGCTGCCATCGGGAGTGGTTTTTGGGCGACTATACACCCGCCATTCTGCCGTAACCCCCGGATTTACGGTCCATTTACTAGTTCCAAACTTGGTCGAACCATCCCCCCGAACCGTTCCCCGAAGCCAGAGTTTGCGGTTCAGGCCACCCCACTCACCCTGCCCCATCACCGACCAAAGCCGCCAGGTGACGCGGTCTGTTTCGAGGGGTTGCCCCGTCACATCAAGCCCCGTATCGATGGCAGTCTGTTGCATAGCCACTCCCAACAGGGCGCGGGTTTCGGTGGTGGGGCGGGCGTTGACATAGCGTAGATTCAGTTCCATAAAATCCTGGCTGATGTTCTCCAGCGTTCGGTATTGCTGTGCGCCCTGACTGGTATAGTCGCCGTCGTTATACGAAAAACGTGCCGCGCTTCTGGTATGAACCAGTCGGCCATCGGCCAGTAGTCGGTCGCTCAGTTTTTGGCGGGCATACGCCTGAAATTGCCCCTGTCGCATGGTTTCGGACTGTTTCACCTGCGCCAGTCGCGCCACTGGGTTACCGCCATCAAAACTACTGTTAGTTGTAAACGTGCCATCGGCCTGGTAAACAGGGATCGTAGGCAAGCCATTCAACGACAAAATCAAGGCCACATTATCCAACGGCAATTGCGACTCCTGCCGCGCCAATGCACCTGCCTGCCAGAAAAATGCCCGGTCGGTGGGGCCGCTGACGGTGAGCCGCCCACTGAATCGGTCGAGGGCATTGTGGCGAATAATGCCGGGGGCGTTCAGGTAGTTCAGGCTTCCGCTGATGTGCAGGTTGCCGTAGGTTCCCGACGCGCCGAGGTAGTGATTTTGTTGGTAGGCCGTGCGGCTTATGGCTTTCTGCCAGTCGGTGTTCCCCCCCTGATCAAAGCGTTGGAAATTGGGCGTGAGCCGCGCCCGAAATTCGGCGGCACTGAGCATATCCACGGATCGGGTTCGGTATTGAACACCACCCTCTGCCTCATAAACTGCCGTAAACGCGCCCGTTGGCCCTTTTTTGGTCTCAATTTCGATCACGCCATTAGCCGACCGTGCGCCGTAGAGTGCCAACGATGCGGGGTCGGTGAGGACTCGAATTTGGGCATCATCGGCGGGAGCAACCAGCGCGGGATCAGCGCCCGGCACGCCATCCACCACATATAACGGCTGGCGTTCACCGGCAAACGTGGCTATTCCCCGTAGATACGCATCGTAGTTTCGGTTAGGTTCGGAGCCAGAGCCAATAACCCACAAACCTGGCACCTGCCCCTGAATCAACCCCAGTGGATTTACCTGAATGCCCTGATTGAACGATTCAGGTTTTACCGTTTGGTTAGGCGACAAATCCGCCAATGAATCGGGTTGTACCTGCGCCAGTAACTGGGTCTGGGCAAACAAAAAGAGGAAAAGGCAAACAGGCAGGAGGTAGTAAGTTGGCATATCGCAAGATAGGAATAAAAGCCTATGTTTGGTTTATCTTGCATTCGCCCTACTTTTCCTGCGGTCTTTACATTAAAATTTTCCAAATTTCCTCTTTGTACATAAAAACCAGATTTGTCTTTTAATAATGGACATCCCACAGATCAAAAAAGCACCCGTTGAATACGATGTAGCCATTGTTGGCACAGGGGCCGGGGGCGGCATGGCGGCCTATATGCTGGCGAAAGCCGGTGCTAAAGTCGTGCTGCTGGAAGCCGGAGGGTATTTCGACCCCGCCGACCCTAAATATATTACTCAACTCAAATGGCCCTACGAATCTCCCCGACGCGGTGCCAGCACGACGCGGGCCTTCGGCGATTTCGACGCTGCCTGGGGTGGCTGGGATATCGACGGAGAACCCTATTCGGCCAAAGCCGGTACGGAATTTCATTGGTTTCGGTCGCGGATGCTGGGCGGACGGACAAACCACTGGGGCCGCATTTCGCTCCGGTTTGGCCCCGACGATTTCCGGCGCGGCTCACTTTCGGGCGTGGGCGACGACTGGCCAATTGGCTACGACGATCTGAAGCCGTTTTACGACCGCTGCGACAAACTGCTGGGGCTTTTCGGTACCAATCTGCCCGATTTCCCCAATGAGCCAGATGGCTATTTTTTACCCCCGCCCAAACCTCGCCTGCACGAACTCTTATTAAAAAAATCGAGTAAGGCTTCCGGGGTTCCGGTGGTGCCATCGCGGCTTTCGATTCTGACAAAATCCATTAATAACGAGCGGGGGGCGTGTTTTTATTGTAACCAGTGTAGCCGGGGCTGCTCGGCCTATGCCGATTTCTCGGCCTCGTCGGTTTTGTGCATTCCTGCCATAAAAACGGGCAACGTAACCCTCATCAATGGCGCTATGTGCCGCGAGGTACTGACCGATCCACAAACGGGTCTGGCAACGGGTATTAGCTACGTACATACCGGCACCATGCAGGAACACACCGTGCGGGCCAAAGCCGTGATGCTTGGCGCCAGTACCTGCGAGTCAGCGCGCTTGTTACTCAACTCCAAATCGTCACGCTACCCGAATGGCCTGGCCAATGCCAGCGGAGTAATTGGTAAATACCTGAACGACTCAACGGGTGCCTCACGATCAGCATTTATTCCGGCGCTGATGGATCGTGCTCGCTACAACGAAGACGGTGTTGGCGGCATGCACGTATTTACCCCCTGGTGGCTGGATAACAAGAAGTTAGATTTTCCCCGTGGTTACCACATCGAATACGGTGGCGGCATGGGCATGCCCGGCTTCGGTTTCGGTATGGGCGTTGAAAACACCCAGGCTCTGGAACCAGGTCGCACCCGGCCTGTGGGCGGCTACGGAGCCAGTCTGAAAGAAGATTACCGCCGGTATTATGGGGCCCACATCGGCATGGCCGGTCGGGGCGAGCCGGTGCCACGCGAAGATAACTACTGCGAAATCGACCCCAACAAGGTGGACAAGTACGGTATCCCAACGCTCCGGTTCAACTACAAATGGTCGGACTACGAGGTGAAGCAGGCCAAGCACATGCAGGATACCTTCGAAGAGATCATTCACGCTATGGGTGGTATTCCAACGGGGCCAAAACCAGGGCCGCAAACCGAGCATGGCTACGGATTGGCGGCTCCCGGCAAAATTATCCACGAAGTGGGCACAGTTAGGGCGGGCAACGACCCCAAGAAATCGGCTCTGAATGGCTTCCAGCAGGCCCACGAGTGCAAAAACCTGTTTGTAGTAGATGCGGCCCCCTTCGTTTCGCAGGGCGACAAAAACGTAACCTGGACGATTCTGGCCAGCTCCATGCGCACGAGTGAATACCTCATCGATCAAGTCAAAAAGAAAAATATATGAAACGCAGGGACACCCTGAAAACCTTATCGCTTGCCAGTTTTGGTTTGGCTGTTGGACCGGTCGAAGCGGCTGTGCCTGCACCCGGTGTGAAAATACCGGGCGGTCGTTTGAAACACGAGGCAGAACGCGATGCCAAACTGATGGCAGAAAAGTTTTTTACGCCCCAGGAATTGAAAACCGTAACGTTGCTCTGTGACATTATCATTCCGGCCGACAAAAAATCGGGGAGTGCATCGCAGGCGGGCGTACCAGCCTTTATCGAGTTTATGATGAAGGATCAGCCCAACAACCAAACCCCTATGCGTGGGGGATTGAACTGGCTCGATAACCAGTGCCGCAAGCGCTACAGCAAGCCGTTTGCTGAATGTACCCGCGATCAGCAGATCGAAATGGTCGATATGATTGCCTACCCAAAGCTGGTGAAGCCTGAAATGAGCCAGGGAGCGTCGTTTTTTACTATGATGCGCAACTACACCGCAACCGGCTTTTATACCAGCAAGATGGGTATTGCCGACATAGACTATAAGGGGAACGTACCCAACCAGTGGGAAGGGGTGCCGGAGCCAGTTCTGAAGCAATATAATGTGAGCTACGACGAACCAAAAGTAGAATCGAAACGGTAAAACCAAAACCAACTTACTCCTATGCGTTTGCGAATGTTTTCCCTTATCCTGCTCGCTGACTGTGCTATAGCCATCAGCTTCGCTCTGATTTCTCCCACCAAAGAAGCGGTGGGCGTGGGCGTGAAAGCGCCCAAAGGTGCCGAGGTGTTTTTTGATGGCACCCGCACTATGCTCGACGAAAAGTGGACTTACTGGCAAGGCCCCCGGCTGGCTGCTACGCTGCCCATCAAGTGGTTTTTGCAAAAAGATCCGGCTGGCCCCGGCATGGTTCTGAATACCAACGACCCGGCCGGTGCCGGTGGCAAATACGGTGCCGCCGACATTGTGACCAAAAAAGAGTTTCGGGATTTTCGCGCCCATGTTGAGTTTTTCATTCCCGAAAAAGGCGGCAACAGCGGGGTATATATGCAAAACCGGTATGAAATTCAGGTACTCGATGGCGACTCGACTACGCATGGGTTAGGAGCCATTATCAACGAAACGCCTTCGCCCTATTCGCTCTACAATGGCATTGGAAAATGGAATGCCTACGACATAAATTTCCGGGCGGCCCGTTTTCAGGATGGCAAATTGGTGGAAAAGCCGATGGCAACCCTGTACTTCAACGGCAAAAAAGCCCATACCAACCACTCCATTGGTCAGGTATGGGGTGGCAAATTTTCGGGTATCGACGGGGGCAACGACGATGGTAAGGGCATTACTGACACGCCCGGTGGGTTGAAACTGCAAGCCGAAGGACACAATGTGCTGTACCGGAATGTGTGGATTAAACCGATTGATTTGAAGGCCCCGAATACGGATTTTTGATTTTCCAATAGCAAGGCAAACGAGGCTCATCAGTGTGGTGAGCCTCGTTTGCTTTTATGGTGTTGATGAGCCGGTAGATTTGTTTATTGCTTTTTTAGCAGCCGTTCCAACCTTTCCACTATCAACTGGGTCTATAGAAGCAAACGCAACTACATGAAAACGCACTTTCTTATCTCTGCTCTGCTGGTTACCCTTCTGTTTAGCTGTGATCCAACACGAATTGTTCGTTACGAAACAGCTTCCATTTCAACAGACCCGGTTAATCTGGCCGAGTTGAACACACCATCAAACGATTACAACTCCGCTGGCCCTCCAACGCTAATTATGGGGATGCCGTTTTTCTTTTCATCGGATCGACCCATTAATCCACAAAGCTTCAGCCAACCTTATGCTTTGGCCGCTAAGGGCAAGTTTGATGTACTTGGTTATCGAACTTCTCTATTCTTTAACCAGAACTCTGGAACGTGGCGATGGCAGGTTGGACCCTCAGTGTCAGCGGGTTCAGATCGTTATCCGCCAAGTTTTGCCTATAGCGTATTGCAGCAGATGAACACCTCGGCCAACGAATTGGGGCCATACATTCACATGTTGAATGCGTCGGAAAGCGATTTGTTTATGAATTCGAGCGACAGCACAGGTAATCTCGACATCTATTTTATGTCGTATCCAAAAACCTGCATTGACTGTAGCCTTCCCTTTCCCAAATCAGAACGCATGGCCGCTACCCGGCTGAACTCCGACAAAGACGATGCCTACCCAACCCTGACCGCCGACAATACACAACTGCTGTTCACCTCAAACCGCAATGGCTCATTTGATTTGTTTTCTGTCGATGTGAGCGGTCAGCCTATCAAAGACGCTCTTATAGGAGAAAGCACATCAGGCAAATCTCCTCAATTGATTCCTTCACTTAACAGTCCTGCCGACGATAAATGTCCCTACATCAACGGTTCGCTGTTGGTATTCACCTCGAACCGACCCGGCGGCTATGGCGGCTATGATCTATATTATTCCCGCTGGATAAACGGCCAATGGTCGGCCCCGGTCAATTTTGGCCCAGCCATAAACTCTTCTGCCGACGAATATCGCCCCGTTGCCTTCCGCGCCGATATGTTCGAAAACAACCTGATGATCTTCTCATCAAACAGATCTGGTGGGCAGGGTGGCTTCGATTTGTATTATGTCGGTATTCCAAAAGCGTTGATCAACCCCTGACTGACGTGACCATGCACCAGCCAAGCCCGATTTAACGGCTGAATCGATAAAAACGGCTGTACATCGCCGGACAACTGCCCGTCCGGTTTCGGACAAGGGCAAGCATGAAAAAGCCCCCTGCAACGTTGCAGGGGGCTTTTTCATGAGATGGTATAAAAATTGTGCGGTTATGTATAGATCATTATTCTTCAAAAACTTCGGACAGATTCAACTGAATGTTTGTAGCAGGATCAGTGATGATTCTCTGAGAAAAATTAAGCTGGGTTTTATACAAACACCCCGGCTAACGGCAATCGAATTCCCGTTACGGAGTCGATAACCAAATCATCGTTATGGAAAAACTGATAATGGCCGGGCCGGTCGAAAACCATAATCG
>JAJAYX010000042.1 GCA_026785985.1 Rudanella sp.
ACCGAGTCCATCATAAACGTATTGATGTCTACTTGCCCCCGAATGCCCTTCACCCAACCGCTTTGCGAATGCTGCCAAATGTAGAGTTTGTCAGGGTTGTAAGCGTCTAAATGGCTGTTGGAGTAATCGGCAATCCAGAGCGGGTAGTTGTTGAAATTGCCTTTGATATACCGCCGGTACAAGCTTCCGTTGGTATAAATAATGGGCCGGATGCCGTAGTGATCTTCCACCACATCGAGCCATTGTTGCAACCCGGTAATCAATTTCTCGTCGGCCACGCCGTTGACAACCTCAAAATCGAGGGCGGGGGCAAGGTCGCCGGGTTTGAGGGTAACTCGTTTGATGAAATTTTGGGCCTGCTTATCAGGGTCGCGGGTGGGGTGATAGAAATGGTAGGCCCCGCGTGGGATGCCCGCTTTGCCTGCGCCTTTCCAGTTTTGGACAAACTGTTTGTCGGAAAGGGTCGCGCCCTCGGTCGCTTTTATATACACAAACCGCATTCGAACACCTTGATCTTCCATTTGAGCTGCCCGTTTCCAGTCGATACGGCCGTTGTGTTTCGACACATCGAATCCGTGCATTTGGTACAGCATTGGGAAGTTAATTCCATACCTCGACAGCCGTTGCCAGTTCTTGTCAACGTCGCGATTTGCACAGGAACGAACACCCCAAATGCCCAAAATCAGCACCAACACGGCACCCCAAAACTCATACCGACGAACTAGAAACCGGAGCAGAACGCGCAAAGACATGCACAAAAATAGGGAACAGTGAGCAGTTTGCTGCTTACTGTTCCCTGTCTTTACCCGTTCGAACCTTCGAGCTTCACCAGTTTGTTATAAAGCCCCAAAATCAGGAAGAGGGCAGCCCATTGGCCCACAAACAAAGCCTTGTGTTCTTCGCCCTGAACTATTGGACTTCATTTTACCGTTCGCTCAAAAATTTGCTGAATACACAACAATGCCTGCCTGCCTTACTAAAAAATGAGAACGCATTCGTGTAGGTTTACCGAACTGACTTTTCTGTTCTGCCCTCTTTTTTAACCGAACCCACTGACTATTTTGTAAGCAACAAGCGACCTTTTCAGGTCGCTTGTTGCTTTTGTTATCCTCAAAATACGCCATTAGAGGAAAAAAACCACCAGAATCTGACTACTTATCTGGCTGCGGAGTTTTGCGTAGATAAGGCTTCACAAACGTCACTCCCTTTGGGAATTTCTCCTCCAGTTGGTCATTCGAAACGGCAGGGATTACAATCACATCGTCCCCATCCTGCCAGTCGGCGGGCGTGGCAACCTGGTAATTCGCTGTCAGTTGCAGCGAGTCGATTACCCGGAGCAGCTCATTAAAATTACGACCCGTTGAGGCCGGGTAGGTCAGCGTCAGTTTTATTTTCTTGTCGGGTCCGATCACGAACACCGAACGAACAGTCGCCTTCTCGCTCGCATTTGGGTGAATCATGTCATACAATTCGGCCACTGTGCGGTCAGGGTCGGCCACAATCGGGAAGTTCACTTCCGACCCGGTCACGTCTTTGATATCGGGAGTCCAGCGATTGTGCGATTCCAGACTATCTACGCTAATGGCAATGACTTTTACATTACGTTTGGCGAAATCGTCTTTCAACAGGGCAGTACGTCCTAATTCGGTCGTACAAACTGGGGTGAAATCGGCAGGATGCGAGAAAAACATACCCCATGAGTCTCCCAGCCATTCGTGAAAATGAATGTGGCCCCGGGTGGTGTCGGCTTCAAAGTCCGGCGCAATATCTCCTAATCTAAGTGACATAATAAAAACGGTTTTAATGTTAAAAGTCTATCTACTTTATGTAGTACTCTGAAACTGTAAAACCGGCTTTGAGGGCCGGTTTACAGAACAAACGTAATGACTTATCAGGAAGGTTCAACGCAGTGAACAATGAGCAACGAAGAGCCAACAGAAACTAATTCGTCAAGCAATGGCTGACTGTTCACTGCACGTTGTTCATGATCAAAGTAGTTTCTCTTCCACGGCCGTTTTCACTAACTCAGCCGCGTTCCGCACCTGTAACCGGCGCATCATGTTGGCCCGGTGGTTGTCAACCGTCCGAACACTCAGTTGGAGTTTTTCGGCAATCTCGCGGCTGCTCATACCTTCAACCAGGAATTGTAGAATTTCTTTCTCTTTTTTAGAGAGTTTAGAACGCCGGGTATTTTTAACCGGCGATTTGTCGCTTTTCTTCAATTGCTGCATGTAGCCATTAAGGATAATCGTGGCCACAGGCGAACTGTAGTATTTTTCGCCGTTTGCCACCATCCGAATAGCCTTCACCATCTCGTCAGACGAGGAGTCTTTCAGCAAATACCCAGCGGCACCAGCTTCCACCGACCGCAGGATATAATCCTCATTGTTGTGCATCGACAGCATCAGTACTCGTACTTGTTTGTGTTGGCGGGTTATCGTTTGTGTTGTCTGTTTACGCGATATGCTGGGCAACTAAATATCCATCAGCACGAAATCGGGTCTGGTCGACTCTGCAGCGGCTTTTTTGAGTTTCTCGAGAGCTTCCTCACCATCGGAGGCCTCATCGGTCAGTTGAAAATCTTCGACCTGTTCGAGCAACAGGCGGATGCCATTCCGAACAATGGAGTGGTCGTCAACGAGCATTAATCGTATCATGTTCATACGTTGAATAGTGTAGTTGGTACGGAATACTTACAAATACTTTGGTTCCTTTGTCGGGGGTCGAACGTATCTTAAAGCGTCCATTGAGTAATTTTGTTCGTTCCTGCATGTTGTGGATACCCTGCGAAGGGCCATATGGTTCGCGCAATCGCTCCGTCATGAAGCCATTACCGTTATCAGTAACAACCAAATGTAAGTAGTTCTCCCGTTCAATCAACTCAATATTTATCTGAGTAGGCTTGCCGTGTCGAATGGCGTTAGTTACTGCTTCCTGAGTAATACGATACAATGATATTTCTACTTGTCTGTCCAGTCGTCCGGTAGGTAAGTTGGTTTCAAAGCGAACATCAGGGAGCGATATGTTACCTTTGGGCTGATTGATTACCGCCGTTTCTGCCAGCATTTTCAGAGCGGGAATAATGCCAAAGTCACTTAAAACGCTGGGCATTAAATCATTAGATATGCTCCGTGTTTCACTGATTGTTTGGGTTATGAGATCTTTCAATGATTGTAACCGCTTTCGGGCCGACGAATCATCGAAATTGGCCGACCGATTCAGGTGAGTCTCGAGGCCTTCAACCTGTAGTTTTATGCCTGTCAGCATTTGGCCAAGTCCGTCGTGGAGTTCCCGCGAAAGTCGTTTCCGCTCTTCTTCCTGTCCGGCAATAAGCGAAGAGGCCCGTAGTTTTTGTTCGTTTATTTCCTGTTGGTGCTGTTGTTTGGTAGCCAGAAAAAGTCGCTGACGCGCTTCATGTAACGACCTGTTTAGCTGCACCAGTTTTCGATTGGTTTCGCCCGTGTTGGTTTCCGCCGTAATAAGCTGGTCGATGGTTTGTTTTAACTGACGAATAGCCGGACGGAAAACCCGAATGCCAATCAGGATTACGACAGCCAGAGTGAGGGTGTAGAACGCCAATTCAATCCATTCCAGAAGGGTCAGTTGATTTCGTATCTCGACATTATATTGTCGGACAACCCGATCCATTTTTTCAAGGAATGGCTTTTCGCAACGTAACAATTGCCTGAAAGCCAATTCGCCGACTGCGGTATTCAGGTCTTCAGGCATTCGAAAAGAACTAATGGTTCGGGCCGATCGGCTCAGGGTGTCATAATACGGATTTACATCAGCATAGAGCCGGTCGAGTTGTTCACTGTTCGTTTCCTGACTGTGGAGTTGTCGTTCGTTACTCTGTTGATGGCTATTCTCGAACTCGCCAACAATCTGTTTTAACTCCCTTCGATGCGTCTTGAAATCGGTGTTGGACACCGAATTGCGCATTTGCAGCGTTTTGCTGAGAATTTGCTGACTTTGATGTCGCTGCAGGGAAGCATACCGAATTACCTGGATTTTTTTCTGAATCGTACTGAGCCGCCATTGCGTAACCACTTGCCCGGCCGTGAGCAAAAGTGCCAAAATAACGAGCGCAATCGTATAAAGGCGATGCAATCGGAACGGAGTAGTGTTCGTTTGGTGTTTGTATTCGTCTGGCGATTCCAACGGCAGTCAGATTGAGGGGCGCAACGATCCCATTTTTTATTGAATGAGTCTCTATCGCTCGGATAGTGCTGGTAAAAGTAAGAAGTTCGTAAATTTACAACACATACAAACTGATAATCCTATCTAATGAAGCGTTTGCTGCTTATTCCGACCTTTCTCAGCCTGTTTCTGCTGGCTTTTATTCCGGCTGCTGAACCTGTCAAACTGACCTGGGAAGCCCTGCGTGATGTGACGTTCAAGAAAAAATGGTATGCCGAAGAGTCGGTCTACATGCTTTATCCAACATTTGGGCCGAGTGTTCAAAAATTAAATGGCAAACCCGTCGAACTAACGGGGTATGTGCTGCCCGTTGACCTTGAGTCGAACTTGTATGTATTATCAGCTTTTCCTTACAGCGCGTGTTTCTTTTGCGGAGGAGCTGGCCCTGAGTCAGTTGTCTCGCTGAAGTTTAAAAAATCGGGTCGCAAATTCAAGACTGACGAACGCCGGACATTCCGGGGAACCCTCAAACTGAATGCCGATAATATCTATGAGTTGAACTATATTATTGCTGATGCCGAGATGCTGGAGCAATAATTTTGGCTTTTGAAGGATTTATACGGGAACTAAATGTTTACGTGGTTAGTAAATGCTCCGTTAAGGTCAAAGCCATTTACCGCTTGGGAATATTCTAATGGAGCAATGGGTTTATTAGGAACTATTTTAGAATTGAATTATGGTAAAGATTATGGTACTATTTTGAAAGAAAAACTACTACTTCCTTTACAACTCAACGATACTAAAACAGATATGGCTGAAACGGATTCGAGTAGATAGTCAACGGGTTATAGTAATGGTAAAGAAGTAAAATATTGGAACTCGTTGAATGCTATGAACGGAGCAGGTGTAATAAAATCAACCGCTTCTGATATGGTTAAGTATGGTTTAGCCAATTTGACTCCTCCACATACACCTTTGGGTAATGCCATAACGCAAACACAACAAGTTATGTTTTTGCCATTTACTGAGGCAGTTAGAATTAAAATCAATGGCAGACTTGTTTGGTTTCAGTTGATTCACAAAGACTTACCGAATGAAATATTTATCTGGCACAATGGCGGTACAGGTGGGTACAGTTCAGATATGTTCATCAATAAAAGAAAAAACAGTGTGCTTGTTCTACTTTACAACACAGGACAAAGGTACACAGGCAAGAGAAGATTTTCGGTTAAAACTTCTAAAAATCATAACTAACTAAAAGTCCAGCCACCAACAAGGGTTCAAACCCATTAAGTTAAGGAAAATCGAAGGCATCATTCTTGCTCAGAAGGGGGTCTCCGCCTTTCTCGAACCAAGTAAAACCCTATCCCTATCCTCACAAGACATAAGTCTTCCAGCCCCCTTTTGCATCGGACCAAAAATCACAAATAATAAAGCAAAGAACACTGAATAGTACAAATATGTCAAAAGCCACGCTTGTAATTCTTGTCCGTATGGTGGCGGTCATTCTGCCGGATTCGCTTGCGTGGACGGTCGTGATAGCTTGGTTTTACCAGCTCGAAACTTTGCAAATATTAGCGTTGGATCTCCCCTATAACCCCATCTAACTTCCCAACGGAAC
>JAJAYX010000043.1 GCA_026785985.1 Rudanella sp.
CAGTTACTCGTTTGGCGAGAAGTTTCTGGACAAAACCCTGGCGTAATTTCGTCCCCGGTTGCCGCTGGGCAATACGGTAAAAATGCGAGATCAGTTTTGGTTTGGCGAAAACGCCCGCACGCCCTACGAGTTAATTGGCTTGGTACTGGTACTGATTTATTTAGTCTGCGCGGTCATTTTCGAGAGTCTCTGGCAACCCCTGGCCCTGATTGGCTTGATTCCGCTGTCGTACACCGGCGTTTTTTTGGCGTTCTACTGGGCCGATGCCAACTTCGATCAGGGGGGCTATGCTGCTTTTGTGTTGCTGGCGGGCAACGTGGTTTGCGCGGGCATTTTTGTGGTGGCTGAAATGAACCGACTTCGGCAGGAACGTCCCCAAGACTCCCCATTGAGCGTTTATCTAACTGCCTTTCAACACAAAATCCGGCCTATATTGCTCACCGTTTTGTCCACCGTGGTGGGCATGGTGCCGTTTCTGTTTTATGAGCGGGAACCCTTCTGGTATGCACTGGGCATTGGCACCATCGGAGGTTTATTAATGTCGTTGGTGGCCGTGGCGGTCTATTTACCGTTGATGCTGTTGCCCCGGCGAGCCGCGTAAAGACAAACAAAAAAAGCCCGGCCAATTGCCGGGCTTTTACATTTTATGATGTTGAGTAAATCAGAAAACTGACTGCACTTTTTAGTTTACCTTGAACGACTCACGGGCCGAGTTAACACCCGATTCAGTTTTGTCGGCTAACTGATCAACTTTATCGTTATACTGCGGTTTTGCCTGTTGCCTGTCAGCTTCCAGTTTGTCGGCCTCTATTTCAGCCTTCGACCGCAGATCGTTGTATTGTTGCTTCGCCTTGTCGGCATATTGGTTCACTTGCTCTTTGGCTTTGTCGGCATATTGGTTCACCTGGGTTTTAGCCTGCTCATAGCCATGCTTCACCTGGTCAACACCTTTACCCCACTGCTCTTTTAAGTCGCCAGTACGTTTGTCGGCTTCTTTCGTCAATTTATCGCGGGTTTCTCTACCGCTCCGTGGGGCTGTCAGTATGCCAATGGCAACGCCCGTCAATACACCCGTCAGAAAATCGCGTGTGCTACGCATAGTGTTGGTTATTTTAAGGTTGTCAATTAATTTATTGGTGTTCAATTAACGCTTGGCCCGGCCTTCGGCCTGACCAATGGCATCTTTTGTGCGGGATGCCGAAGTCTCTACAAAATCGTTGTACTGGGTTTTGATGTTGTCAATGCCCGATTGCAGCTGATCCTGCAAATCCTTGAAAAAAGAATCAGTTTCGTTAGAAATACGCTTCCGGGTCGATTTACCTTTCTCCGGTGCCACGAGCATGCCCAGTACAACGCCGGCAGCTAACCCTATCAAAATTCCTGGTAATGATTTCATCGCTTCTGTCTGTGGTTGCGTGTGTTACTCAGACATCCTGTAACTAAGAAAAAAACGTACCAGCTTTAATAAATTTTTATAAAACACTCACTGTCAACAGGATCGAATAGGTAGCTGCTAATTAGTGTGGTATAGCTATGGGAATGAATTTCCACAGTTACACCGCATAATTCCTCAAGTTGCAGCACAGGTTTCCAACTAATTTGCTCTGGCCCGCCCCAAAAAGAGAACCTCAAAACTATTTCAATTCAATTCAGTCTATATGATTAATCCGGTATTATCATACCATTCTTTTCATCCTTATCAATGACTTCTACCGATTTGTTTTTCCTGGGCTTCTCCCTATTCATTGCCACAGTTTCATTTATTGGTTTGCTACGAATTGATTATTGGTGGATTCGGATGTGGGATTTTCCTCACTTTCAATTAATGGTGCTGGCTTCATCAGCCCTAATCGTCTGGCTGATCGTTTCGCACAACTTTAGCTGGCCCCAACTGGTTGCCCCAGTTTTACTGGTAACCGCTTTGTTCTATCAGGCATGGCTGATGTATCCGTATACCTATTTCCATCGGGTGCAGGTGCCACAACACAAAAAAGCCGATAAATCAACTGAGAATACCATTCGGCTATTGATTGCCAATGTGTTTATGGAAAACACCCACTGCCCCGATGTGTGTATGTTGGTGAAGAAACACAAACCCGACGTGTTGCTGGTGCTGGAAGGCAACGAAACCTGGCGAAAAGCCTTAACCGAAATCGACGATGACTACCCCCATCAAAAACTAATTCCACTGGAAAACACCTACGGAATGCTGTTTTACTCCCGATTCACCACCCGACAGACTCGCGTTCACTATCGAATTCAGGAGGGTATCCCGTCCATCACTACGCAATTGCAGTTGCCATCGGGGCAATGGGTTAATTTCTACGGTGTTCATCCCATGCCCCCCAGCCCAACCGAAAATATCCGCTCCACCGAACGCGATGCTGAACTGTTGCTGGTTGGCCGCGATGCACATCAGCAAAAAGGGCCGGTGATTGTGGCCGGCGACCTAAACGATGTAGCCTGGTCGCACACAACCCGGCTTTTCAGTCGGATTAGTGGTTTGCTCGACCCGCGAATCGGGCGGGGGCTTTTCAGCACCTTTCACGCGCATTACTTTTTTCTGCGCTGGCCGCTAGACCATGTATTTGTGTCGCATCACTTCGCTCTGAATGGCATTAAACGATTGCCAAACTGTGGCTCCGATCATTTCCCGATTCTGGTGTCATTAACCTACACCCCCGACCCTGATCGGGCCGACGATATTCCCCAACCCGAGGAAGAGGATATTGAAGAAATGCACGAGAAACTGGCTGATACCACGTCAGATTGAACAGGCAAAAAAAATTCCTGCACTCATATTGATGCAGGAATTCGGTACCCACCGTAACTTGTACTTAACCTAAACTTATTTCGCCGAAGCGATGAAACCACCTAAACCAAAATTTTACTTTAGAAAAGAAACTTCTCTTTAAACGTTGAGTTGAAACCTACTGAGGCAGGTGATATTACTCCTCTTGAATTTTGCTTGTCAGAAGAGTACTACCACATTATTTGGGTTGAGTAAATCAGAGTTTTGAGTGGCTGGATCTATTTCACATCCAGCTACACATACTGAATAGAAAAATTTGTGCCAAACTAAATGTAGGTCTTCTTTTGTAATCAATAATTATCGCTAAACCTTGAAAATGAGCGTTAACAGTATCGAAATATGATTTTTACGGCAAATCAGAAAGAAGAATTAGCTATTGAATCTGTAGACGATTTTCCCCAACTGTAGAATAAAACTGTAGATATTTGGCGCATAATCCTGCTGCCTCGATACATTCAACGCAAAGTTATGCTTAAGCAGTTACGCTGTAATTCCCTCACAATGTGCTTTTTGAGATAAATGTTACATTTTATTGCCCCGAATTCATACTTAGGCATCAAATTGGGGTAGAATAAAGGAACACACTTTGACTGATTCGAACGTGGTACGAGCAATGAGAGTAAATACGGGCTATCAAACCCGACCCTCCGTAAACTATGATATGACAACTACGAAACGAGTACTGATCGTTGACGACGAAGCCGATATATGCCTGTTGTTGTCCGGTTTGCTCCGGCGACTAGGTTATCACACTACTTGCGCTAATTTTCTGGAAGAAGGTCGTCGCTGTCTTCGTTCTCAGGAGTTTGATGCTGTCTTTCTGGATTTGAACCTGCCCGATGGGCTTGGCTTTGATCTGCTTCCCAACATCAAGGTAGGGGCAAGCACCACCAAAGTGGTCATGATTAGCGCGTTCGACGGTGTCGCTGAACGTAAACGGGCTACTGAACAGGGAGCTGATTACTTTATCGGCAAACCTTTTACCCGTAAATCTGTAGAACAAGCTCTGCAAACTATTCAAGTTTGACGTATATTTGAGTTTCTACAACCATTCAATCACCTATGAAGTGACCTAATCAAAATAATGTTTATGCAAAAAAATTTGCGTAGCCATTGATATATTGATTAGTCCTGGTGATTTCGTATTGGCAACCCACTGCCAACAACCATTCACCGACGTGTTCTTCATCACTATCGACGCTACTACCTATGGAACGAATACTAATCGTTGACGATAACAATGACATTTGTCTGTTACTCGAACGCTTTTTAGGCAAACAGGGCTACAAAACAGCGTCGGCATTACGGGGCGAAGACGGACTGGCACTCGTCAGAAAAGATTCGTTCGAGCTGGTCATTTGTGATTTTAAGTTGCCCGATATCGACGGCCTTGAAATGTTGCGCCGAATTAAAGTGATAAGTCCAAAAACTTCCGTTATCATCATTACGGGCTATTCCGATGTTCGGGTTGCCGTGCAGGCCGTGAAACATGGGGCTTATGATTACGTTACAAAGCCGCTTTACCCCGACGAAATTCTCTATACCATCAAGAGTGCGCTGGAACGTCGAATCCAGACCATTGACCAACCCACAAAAGGGGGAGCCGCCAACACACCTTCCGCACCCGTTGCCGAACGGCAAACCATTGCCAAATCAGCAAAGACGGGGTCATTAGCTCCAAATGGTAAACTATTTATTTTTGGTAAAAGCCGGGCTGCCGAACAACTCCAGAAACATGTTGAACTGATTGCCCCAACCAATATGTCGGTAATTATAACCGGCGAAACGGGTACGGGCAAAGAGTTTGTTGCTAACGCTATTCACCTTCGCAGCAAGCGGTCTAATAAATCATTTGTCGCTATCGACTGTGGAGCCTTATCGAAAGAGTTGGCAGGCAGCGAACTCTTTGGGCACGTGAAAGGGGCGTTCACGGGGGCTACGGCCGACAAAACCGGTAGTTTTGAGTTTGCCAACGGCGGCACACTGTTTATGGACGAAGTGGGCAACCTTTCCTACGATAATCAGATTAAGCTGTTGCGGGTGTTGCAGGAACGAAAAATCAGACGAGTAGGCAGCAATCAGGATATTCCGGTGGATGTTCGGATTGTTTGTGCCACCAACGAAGAACTACGTGATGCCGTGCGGCAGGGCCGTTTCAGAGAAGATCTTTTTCATCGGATCGACGAATTTCGGATCGAGTTGCCGCCCCTGCGCGAACGCCGGGCGGACATCATGATTTTTGCCGAACATTTTTTGGAACTAGCCAACGCACAACTCGAAAAAGAAATTGCTGGGTTTGACGAAGATGCCAAAGAGAAACTCCGGGATTATTACTGGCACGGCAACCTACGGGAACTACAAAATGTGATCAAACGAGCCGTACTATTAACCCAGAGCGATTGGATCTCAGTGGATTCGCTACCCCACGAAATCGTTCATCCCACTTATTTTTCTCCCGACGAATCGGTGGTTATCAACCAGGTACAGGTTTATCCAGATATGTTGCGGCCGGGAACGACGGTGATTTCGCAACCCGCCAATAACCTCAAATCAGTGTCGGAAAACGCCGAACGAGCTGCCATTTTGAAAGTACTTGAAAAAACAGGGTATAACAAAACAAAAGCCGCTGAAGTCCTCAATATCGACCGTAAGACGCTTTATAACAAGCTGAAAGCCTACGATATACACTTATGACAGTGAACAGCTAACAGCTAACATTTATTGACTATTACACTGTTCACTGTTAATTGATACTAAACCCTACTGATACCATCCCCACTCCATTGCGGGCGTTGCCCAAAACGGTGCGGGCGGCTGTCGAGTTGGCGATCTTCTGCAAGCCCTGTCCATAACGCAGACCAATGAGGGCTTTTCCCAAAAACAGGTTCAAACCACCGGCTACGCCATAATCTAACTTGTTGAACGCATCGCGATTGAGGCTGGAAACGCCATTTCCAAAGTCTCCGCTGGAGCTGATGTTCGAGTTGAGCAGGTAAGCCGCATAGGGTCCGGCCTGAATTTCGGCCGTGTTACCCAATTTGAAGGTGGCCAACACCGGCAACTCAGCATAGTTGAGCCGGAATGAATTACGTCCCTGAAATCCAAGTACATTATAGTTGGCCGATGCCCCTTTGGTGGTGTATAGCAATTC
This sequence comes from Rudanella sp., assembly GCA_026785985.1. GTDB lineage: Bacteria > Bacteroidota > Bacteroidia > Cytophagales > Spirosomataceae > Rudanella. The sequence continues at coordinate 5,964 of JAJAYX010000043.1, forward strand.
GGGTTGAATGGCAAAAAAATTGCCCACCGGAATTTGGGCGTAAATCCCCCCGTGAAAGCCGTAGCGTTCTTTGCGGTCGCTGGCATTGGCGTTTTCATAGAAAAGCGAACTGGCGTTGAAACCACCTTTCAGGCCGGCACGAACCCGGCTTTGTGCCGTTGCGTCGGAGGTTTGAAGCAGGCTGATGCCAGCAGTTAACAGGCCAATGGCCAGATAAGAATTAAGTGCCTTTTTCATAATGTTGATAGTTGAGGGAGCAGCACTGTCGTGTAGCTGCAATCGAAATACTACGAGTCATTATCGTGCCAATCTGCACTGGACCCTACCGCAAAGTCTGTTTATGGGCTGATTAGGTGGTTTTTAGGGCCATATTTCAGAACATTCTATAGATTGCCCCCGAATTTTAAAGTGGATCTTAATGCGGATTAGGTTCTACACTTCAGGGTAGAGATGACACATAAAATCTTCTTTTTGTTCGGTAACTTTACCAAGCCATTCAAGTGTAACCGCCTGGTCGAGATCATTGGTGCCTTGAAAACATACTGGCTCGAAACTGCAAGACTTCCTCAGTAAACCACTACCTTCTCCGCTATCCATTCTTTTGCTATGACTACGCAGGAAAAAGATTTACCAATCAGTATACCTAGACAGGAAAAAATCCGGGTGTTATTGGTCGAAGACGACGAAGACGATTATGTGCTGACCCGAACCCTGGTTTCGTCGCCGGAGAACGCCACCATCCGGCTCGACTGGATCGACAATTATGCCGATGCCCTGAAAGCTATTCAGCGGGGAGAGTTCGACGTTTACCTGGTGGATTACCGGCTCGGCGAACACACGGGTATCGACCTCATTCAGGAAGCATTTCGGTTGGGAAGCAGTGCCCCCATGATCTTGCTGACGGGTCAGGACGATTTGGCTGTTGATTATTCGGCTCTTGAACTGGGTGCAGCCGATTACCTGGTAAAAGGCCGGATTGATCCGCAGTTGCTGGGCCGGAGCATCCGGTATGCCCTTCGACAAGCTGAGACGCTGAACGAATTAGCCAAAAACGAGAATAAGTACCGCGCCCTTTTTGAACGGTCGATGGATGCCATTTTCGTGATGGATAACCAGATGGTTTTTCAGGATGCAAACCCCTCCGTTGAGCAAATGCTTGGCTACAGCCGCGACGAACTGAAACACCTCAACGTAGCCCGGCTGTTCGCCAATGCCGATTCCCTGCGCGAGATCCGATTCATGGTTCGTGAACATAATCAGTTGAAAGATTACGAAACAACCCTGGTGAGCAACAAGGGGCGAAAACGCACCTGTCTGGTTTCCATTTGGTCGGTGGATGATACAAGTGGGAAACCAAACTGGTATCAGGGAATCATTCGGGATGTAACGGAACAGAAGCGTGCTCAACAGGATTTGATTGTGGCCGAAAAACTGTCGATGACGGGCAAAATTGCCCGGAGTATCGCTCATGAAGTTCGCAATCCGCTCACCAATCTGAGTTTGGCCCTCGAACAATTGAAGGAAGAGCTGCCGGAAAATGATGAGTGTACGGGCATTTTCACGGATATAATTCAGCGGAATGTGGAGCGGATCGGGCAGTTGATTACCGAAATGATAAATTCCTCTAAGCCGCGCGATCTAGACCGTAAGCCACAGGATCTGACCGCCATTGTTCAGGATACCCTTCATTTGGTAACCGACCGCCTGAAGTTGAAGTCGATAAAGTTGACAACCAATTTCTGCCCATCGCCCTGCATCGCTCTGCTCGACCAAGATCAAATAAAGACCGCGTTGCTCAACATTCTTATTAATGCCGTTGAGGCTATGGAACCTGGTGAAGGAGCCTTACACGTGGCCACTGTCCGCACCGACGACGATCAGGTATGCATAAAAGTGCAGGATAACGGAAGCGGCATATCCGAAGAAAACCGACAACGATTATTCGACCCATTTTTTACTGCCAAAAGTGCAGGTATGGGACTGGGCCTGACCACTACGCAGAACATTATAAACAGTCATAAAGGCAACATTGAAGTGATTTCCAAGCTGGGAGAAGGTACCACATTCTGTGTCTGCTTTCCGACGGCTTGACAACGTATGATGAATATCATATATTTAGGTCTTGGCATTTATACTAAACGACTCTTTTTAATCTACCAAAAACCAGTTGAAAGACTGGTTTTTGCTTTTCGGGACTGTGGATTTTTTTGCCCACTACTCAACTTTTTTTTCTACAGCACAACACATGCTTACTTGTTAACAAGTAATTCCGTAGATTAAATATTTCGTATTTTTTCTGTTTATAGTCTTTATACAAGCCATTTTTAAAGAATGCGTTACTTCATCCATCGCCTTTCGTCTGTATTGGCATTATTATTTCTCTGCCTAGTACAGTAAACACCAAAGACGATGAACTGGAACGAAACTCACTTCCCTGCAGCTATGCGCTCACTTAGCCACAGCACCCGACAAAAAGCTATTGAGATAGCCAACCGGCTGGTAGCTCAGGGTGAATTAACCAAGCAGGAGGCAGTAATGATGAGCATTGCCGAAGCGCGCC
>JAJAYX010000044.1 GCA_026785985.1 Rudanella sp.
GACGTGGGCCGCCCTGACGTGGGCCGCCCTGACGTGGGCCGCCCTGATCCATTACCTGATACCACATCCCCGATACTTTATCCTGATAGCGGGCAATCACCGGAGCCAGCCGTTGCAGATACCCAATCAGTTTCGGGCGGGCGGGGTGGTTGGCAGGAAAATAATCGAGCGCATCCACCAGGGCCATCGCATACCAACCCACGGCCCGGCCCCAGAAACTGAGCGACTGACCCGTTTGCGGATTGGCCCAGCGTTGTTGACGGCTTTGATCCCAGGCATGGTATAAAAGGCCCGTCTTAAGGTCGAGAGCGTGTTTTTCGATCAACTCAAACTGAAGCGCAACATCATCGAAGTTTTCAGGCTGATTCATCAACTGTCCGTACTCGGCGTAGAAGGGTGCGCCCATATACAGCCCGTCGAGCCACATCTGGTTGGGGTAGCGTTTCTTGTGCCAGAAGCCCCGTTCGGCGTTGCGGGGCTGATTGGCAAGCTGTTGCCGGAGGGTTTTGGCTGCTTTAATAAACTTTTCTTTACCGGGTTGTGTCTGTTGCCCCAACATGAGCAGCGTGCGACCCGTGGGCATGTTGTCGATGTTGAAATCGTCCGCTTTGTAGGTTCTAATGCTGCCATCGTCCCGCACAAACTGGTTCAGATCGTTCAGAATATAGGTGTAATAACGCCCATCGCCGGTACGGTTCCAGACCTGCTCAATGGCTTTCATCATCAAACCCTGTTCATAGTCCCAACGGGCCGCTTTGTTGTTGCCAATCACAATGGAGTCAGGATGTTGCCGAATAAACGAATCGACCATCCGCTGCGAAAGGGGCCAGGTTTGGGAGAAAAGGAGAAAGGGAGAAAGGGAACAAAGGAGTAAAAAAATGAGTCGGCGTACCATACGGTTCGGTTTGGGGTAAGTGCTTTGGCAAAAAAGTGAGCCAGGCGAGATTCTACTTTGCCCGCTGAGGCCGAACAAACCTCCCAAAGTCCGGGCGGTAATAAACCGTGTAGTTTTTCAGTTGCAACGAGTCGATAGGGCCGGGCAAGAGGGTGTTGAGCCGGGGACGAAGGTGCTGAAAATCAGGGCGTGACAACACCGCAATGTCGGCGGGTTGCCATTGGTTGCCCGTTGGCCAGATGCCGTAATGCCGGTGAAAATAGGGCATCACCTGATCGAAGGCAAACACGTTGGAACGGGGCGGTAACTGATCGGCAATGGCCCGCAGGTTTTTCAGATCGTCGGGGTCGAGAAACTGGGGATTCATGCCCGCGCCGGGTGGCCCCCAGAAGGCCGCTTTCCACTCGGCCCAGCCCGGCAAATCGGGGCGGGCGAGCGACAGAATGGGCAGTTGAAGGAGCCACAAAAAGGCCACAGTTCGCCAGGCCGTTCGGGCCGGAACAAGACCAATACTAGTTTTAAACGTGGTAACAACCAACACCAGGAAAGCCGCCGAGAAGCCCCAAAGCAACACAAAACGCGGAGGCCATGTCAGCGACACTAAATAGAACAGGGGTTGGCCGGTGTAGTGCGCACTCTGCACCATATTGATAATTGTCAATACCAAAATACCCGTTAGCCAGCTTCCCCAAATAAGCATTCTGGAGCGGGCCTGCAAGGAACGGCTTAGTCCGAAAAGCAGAGCAGCCACCGGCACAAGCAACAGCAGCGACTTCAACAGCAGCAACAACATTTGCTGCCAGAATACCCATTCATCGGCGTGCGCGACTATTTGTTTCAGCGCGTTTTGCAGGCGCGGGTCGGGAGAGTTGTTTTTGGCTGCCAGCCAGATCATCCCCGCCAAAAACACCACCGACCAGCCAATGACCACCGCCCAGAACCGGGCATTTTTCAACAAACCCACTAGTGGATTCACCCGCGAACTCTCCCGATCCGACTGTCTGCCGTTGCGCAACGCCACCGCCGAAGCATGAATCAACAGGGCCAAAACAGCCCCTTCTTCGCGCACCAATACCAAAAATAAGCCCGCCATCACCACCCAAAACCGCCCTCGCCCCTCGCCCTTCACTGACCAGTTGAACCGCCCTCGCCCTTCACCCCCCAACCCTACCGCCCAAAACAAAGCCGCTGGTAGATAAGTCAGTTCGGTGTGCCAGCCAATGTTGGGGTGGTCGTTGAGCCAAAACGGAATGGGACTAAGCAACACGACCAATAGCAGGGCTGTTCGCGTTTGAGCAGGCACCGACTGACGAATCAGGTGGCGGTTGGTGAGCCAGTAGGCCAGCAGCAACAAGGTTGTTTGGGCAATAAAAACACCTTTCGCGCCGAGGGTGTAGCAGAGTGGCCCCCACAACAGCACCGTATAATAGTTATGAATGCGGTGATGATACCCCCAGATGTTATCATACATGAACGGGCGGCCATCCATCCAGCTACTCGACATCTGCAAGAAGGCATACATATCGTTGAACGAGTAGCCGAGGGCATCGAATCGGAGAAATTTATAGAGCAAAAAAAAGAATAAAGCCCCCAGAATCAGGGCGTAAGAGTACCGCATAAGTTGGATGGCTGAACAGCAGCAAACTTACAGACTCGTGGATACCTTTCTGTACCGTTAAAGAAATTAATCTGGTGGAATTGGATGGAATTTGCTTTTTTCACAGTTCTATCCAGCGCACACGACTAAAACTACATGATTACTTCTAAAAATAGTGTTACAAATTCAACGTCGTTTATGACGGCTTCAATGCCAGATCATATGACAGGGCCTGAGCGAAGCCGATGGATTAAACGAAACCAGTATTACCATCGATGTCTGCTCAAGTTTCTTCAGTACAATATTCCGGCGGGTAAGTCGGTGCTGGAAATTGGCTGTGGAACAGGCGATTTGCTCCATCAACTCAACCCGTCGCGGGGCATTGGCATTGACATCAATCCCGATATGGTAACCTATGCCCGGCAGCAATATCCACATTTAACCTTCCTGAACGCCGATGCCAAACATTTGAATCTCTACGGAGAAACCGTTGATTTCATCGTCATCAGCGACACTATTGGCTATTTCGACGATGTGCAGCAGGTGTTCGGGCAACTTCACACCGTTTGCCACCCCGACACCCGCATTATTATCACCTATCAGAATTTCTTGTGGTTGCCCGCCCTGAATCTGGCCGAGAAAATTGGTCTGAAAATGCCCGAAAAACGCCAGAACTGGCTTGACCGGGCCGACATTGCCGGACTTTTAGATGTGGCTAACCTCGACGTGGTTCGCACGGGCCGCAAGTTGCTGATGCCCCGTTACATTCCGTTGATTTCAACATTTTTGAATAAATACGTCGCCAACCTGCCCCTGTTCAACAGTTTGGGCTTGGTTAATTTCATTGTAGCCCGCAGCCCCAAAGGATACAAACCAATTGACCAACAGGTGGTTAGTGTGGTGGTGCCAGCCCGAAACGAGAAAGGAAACATTGAAGAAATTGTCCGGCGTACCCCCAGCATGGGCAAACAAACCGAACTGATTTTTGTAGAAGGCAACTCCACCGACGATACCTGGGCCGAGATTCAGCGGGTGTGCGCGACCTACCAGGGGCCACACGCCCTGAGCTGCACCCAACAGGAGGGCAAAGGTAAGGGGGATGCCGTGCGCAAAGGATTTGGCATTGCCACCGGCGACGTGCTGATGATTCTGGATGCCGACATGACGGTGCCGCCAGAAGATTTGCCCAAGTTTTTCGAGGCCATCGGCTCCGGCAAAGGTGAATACATCAACGGCACGCGGCTGGTGTATCCGATGGAGAAAGAAGCCATGCGGACGCTGAACCTGCTGGGTAACAAGTTCTTCTCCATTGCCTTTTCGTGGTTGCTCAACCAGCGTATCAAAGACACCCTGTGCGGCACCAAAGTTTTGTCGCGGGATAACTATAACCGACTAATTGCCAACCGATCTTACTTCGGCAATTTTGACCCATTTGGTGATTTTGACCTGATTTTCGGGGCTTCCAAACTGAACCTGAAGTTCGTGGAGATTCCCATTCGTTACCGCGCCCGAACCTACGGCGAGACCAATATTTCGCGGTTCAAACACGGGTGGCTATTGCTAAAAATGACGTTCTTCGCCCTGAACAAAATCAAGTTTGTATAAATCTGCTTCCCATTCCAACCTTTCGGTTAGTTTCTGGGTCTTAACCGTAGAATTATCTGTCAGGAACCATGAAACGTATTTTTGCTTATTTGTTGCTTATTCACTCAGTTGGTTGTTCTTCGAAAGCCCTCGATCCCGGCGGCCTCACCATTACGTTTGCCGAAACGCAGTGTTCAGATCCCTGGGTGCGGCCCGGTAGCACATCAGCCACCGGCTGGCCCACCGACGAACTCCGGGGGCAGGCCATCCTCAACTACCTGTACGACAACAAGGTGAGCAGTGCCCGCACTGTGCGGTTTGTCGAAATTACGCCTATCTACAGTGGTGGGAATAGTGCGTCGCTCAGTGGTGCCGTTGCCATTTGCCAGGCCTGCACCTGTTCGTCGGGCCGCCGAATCGACGTAACGATTAACGAAGCCGACTGGGAACAGGCGAGTAAATTGGGTTTTAAACGCCAGTAGAATAGCCTCGTTTCGGTCGGCAAAAACGGTTAATTCATCGATAAGTACGCCGATTTCCTCGATTTAATATATAATGACGAAACACCTGACGTAGCATACGAGTACCTAATGGTAAGTAATCTATTGATCCATTGTACTAACCTGGAACTCGCCGATGAATGCTGTCAGAAAATCTCCTCTATCGGTTGCCATCATTACCCCGTTTTGAAATATATGAAACTACAGGAACGGACTTCATACAGCGAACATGCCCAGCAGACTAACAGTAAATCGCTGCAGGCAATCAGCCAGCAACTCGCGACCTCATGGCTTCCCATTAGCTTTTCCTCGATGGCTGATTACTGTTAGTGGCTCAAAGATTTTTCTTTTTCATCTCTGCCACTGCAAAGTTGGCGGCCCGTGCGGTGAGGGCCATAAACGTGATCGAGGGGTTCTGAGAACCCGTTGAGGTCATGCAGGCTCCATCGGTGACGAACACGTTTTTGCAGCTATGCAGTTGATTATGACTGTTTAGCAACGACGTTTTCGGGTCGCGGCCCATCCGAACTCCGCCCATTTCGTGAATGTCGAGACCGGGGTTGCGGTGATCGTCGGAGGGGCGAATGTTTTGGCAACCCGACTTTTCGAGCATTTCGCTGCCCTGTTGCAGGAAGTCTTTTATCATTTTCTCGTCGTTGTCGGTGTAGCCTACCGAGGTCACGAGTTGCGGAATGCCCCAATCATCTTTCTGGGTCGTGCTTAGGCGGACATGGTTTTCGTAGCGCGGCACGGTTTCGCCCTGCATCATCATATAGACGTGCCACGGCCCTGGCTTGGTCAGGCTCTCTTTAAATCCGGCCCCAAAACTCTCCATGCCCGGTTGGCCCATGCCCCGGCCCGCACTGAAAGCCACCATGTAGCCCCGCTGGAAGTCGGTTTGTTGATTATCGACGTTTCGGAAATTAGGCATAAACGCCGTGGTGGGTCTTCGCCCGTAGTAATACCCATCCTCGAAACCCTCGTAGCTGGCGTTGAGGCTCCCCCGGTAGTTGTGGAAAGCCATGTAATGCCCCAGCAAGCCACTGTCGTTACCCAGGCCGTTTGGAAAACGGGGCGAGGTGGAATTGAGCAACACCAGGTTAGAGTTGAGACAGGCCGCGTTCACGAAGATAATCCGGGCGAAATACTCGGTCATTTGCTTGGTATTCGTGTCGATCACCCGAACGCCGGTAGCCTTGCCTTTCTGCTCATCATAAATAATGGAATGCACCACCGAGAAAGGCCGGAGCGTGAGTTTGCCGGTTTTGGCCGCCCAGGGTATTGTACTCGAGTTGCTGCTGAAATAGCCCCCATAAGGGCAACCCCGGTAGCATAAATGCCGCGCCTGACACTGCGCCCGTCCCTGATCGTAGTGAATCTGTTTGGGTTCGGTGAGGTGGGCGCAGCGGCCAATAATCACGTTCCGGTCGCGGTAGCTTTGGGCCACCGATTTCTGAATGTGTTTCTCCACGCAGTTCAACTCCCAGGGTTTCAGAAACTCACCATCGGGCAGGGTTTCGAGGCCGTCTTTATTGCCGCTTACGCCCACAAATTTCTCCACATGGCTATACCACGGAGCCAGATCGGCGTAGCGAATGGGCCAGTCGATGGCGGCTCCGTCGCGGGCGTTGGCTTCAAAATCGAAGCGGCTCCACCGCTGCACCTGCCGCGCCCAAATCAGCGACTTGCCCCCCACCTGATACCCCCGAATCCAGTCGAAGGGTTTTTCCTGCACGTAGGGGTGTTCGGCATCTTTCACGAAAAACTGCTGCGTGGCTTCATCGAGGGCGTAACACTTGGTAGCCACGGGGTTAGCCTCATCGAACGCCAGCGGCATCCGGTTGCGGTGCGGAAACTCCCAGGGGTTTTGTGTAGCGGTGGGGTAGTCGGTGATGTGCCGGACATCGCGTCCCCGTTCGAGTACGAGCGTCCGTAAGCCTTTCTCGCAAAGTTCTTTAGCGGCCCAGCCCCCGCTAATGCCGGAGCCAATCACAATGGCATCGTAACGGTTCGACGTTTCGATCTGCTGGGCTTTACCGTATCCGTTGATGTTCATGGTATTTGTGGCAAATTGAAGAAATTCTTCGGTTGATTTTTAACGGTAAAATTAACCCAACTACGCTTACCGACTCAGTTAATCTCCACCTGAAACGGCAGGGCATACTGATAATTAATGGGTGTACCGTTCACACGGGCGGGTTCCCAGCGGCGCATCCGCAAAAAAACCTTCCGAATATTGGTCACGTAATCGCTCATCAGCTCTTCCAATTAGGGGGGCGTTGGCCTCGATGTTACCTGAACATCACCCACTTTCCCGTTCGACTGAATGAGAAATTTAACGGTTATTGGGCCAATATTGTATTTCTTTTTGCGGAGTGGTTTGGGATATTTAACATGGTAGGCAATATACTCCATCATGGCCTCATTGCCACCCGGATAGCGGGGCGGCTCTTTTCGGGCATCCATCAGGGTGTCCGTTTTAGCAGCCGCTGTCCGGCCCCGCATCACGTCAACGGGGTTTTGGGCCTGGGCAAAGAAGGTAATCAGGCAGCAGGCCAGCAAAAGTAAGCAGCGATTCATTGGGTAAAGATAAGGGCTTTTTTGTAGCACTGTCCACAGGACAGTGCTACACCAGCACCGCCACCGGCAACTCTTTGAACAAGCCCTGAATCAATGCTTCATGAATTTCTCCTCCCGTCATTACGCTAGTCCATTGCCGTTGTTCAGGCATCACCACCCGCGTATCCTGCCAGTCGATGGCCTGCACATCACTAATGCCCTGCTCGTTACAAAGCCTGGCTAAGAAAAGTGGCACCACTATTACGAGCCAGTCGGAACTGTGTTGCCGGGTAAAGGCCATTACGTACTCGCTAAACGGCCCTTCGACGGTCAATGGAATGTACTCCCCGGCAGCGAATAAATCGGGGTTGTTCTTGCGAAGTTGGAGCAGTTTGTGGGTTACGAACAGCTTCACGCGGCCACTGAACCGGTTCTGCCACAGGTCGGCGAAGTCGGGTTTGGGGCCAAATTCATTCAGCCACTTCCGGCGTTTGGCAAAATCAACGGGTCGGCGGTTGTCGGGGTCCACAAAACTCAAGTCCCAACCCTCGGCTCCCTGGTAGAGGTCGGGGACACCAGGGCAGGTGTTTTTGAGGACAACCTGCACCAGCGAATTGGTAATACCAAAATCGGCCACCCGTTTCAGGAACGTCTCGAACCGCTTCCAGAAAGGCCGATTTTTAGTCAGTAAACCTTGTCCAAATGCTTTGGTGGCCTCGATATAGTCATCGTCGCCCGGCCCATGCACCTCCGAAACGTGCCTTTTGGCTTCGTGGAGGGCCTTTTGGATATAACTGTCGAACCGTTGGGCGAAATCCGGTTGGTCGCTACCATCCTCCGTCGGGTCAGCCACCGTACTATCATTGCTGGCTCCCGTCGGCATCGTATAGTTAGCCAGCAGCGACTGATAAAGCAGATATTCATCATTGGCATCGGGCTTGCCTTTGGTTTTCAAATCGGCGTTCAGAGTCTGCCACTCGCGCACTTCGGCTAGCCATTCGTTGGGCAGGGCGGTTAGCACATTGAGCCGGGCGCGGCTGTCTTCGCCCCGTTTGGTGTCGTGGGTCGAGAGGCCGTTCATGCTCAGGGGCCACTCAGCCTGCCGCTCCTGCATGGCCCGGTGAAACTCGGCCACTGGCATCCCAAAACGGTCGGGTGCGTCGCCCACTTCGTTATGGCCAATAAACCGGTTATAGGTGTACATGAGCGTGTCTTCCACACCTTTGGCCATCAGCGGCCCCGTAAACTGCATCAACCGCTGGTAGAACCGCCTTGCCCGGTCGCGATAGTCGTCGTCGGCAACGGGCGGTTTCAGCAGGAGCGCGTCTTCCAAAAGAGACACGGCGTGTTCCAAATCAGGTTTTTCGGCACGAATGGCCGAAAAAATAGTGCGCATGGCCGAGGTTTCGTTGTCGGGCAGGGGCAGTTGATTGGCATAATACCGATAGACCGGGCAGTGAATCAGCACCTCGCCAATGGCCAGTCGGAGAGAGTCGTTGCCCACCGCGTTAGCCCCATCTTCGGCCAGTTTGAGGTCATGAAAATGATCGAGCAGGTTGTTCAGTTCCCCACCCATGTGCTGGTAAAGGATATACGCTTTTCGGTCGCGGATGCGTTTGGGCATGGGGGTGTTCGTGCCCACCATCGACTCGAAAAATTGGGTAAATGGCTGTTCGCCAGTGGGGTCGGTGAGGAGGTTGTTGACCTGGGCCAGAAAGTCGTAGCCGCTCGTTCCCTGGATGGTTTCGGCCCAGTTTGGGGGGAGTGACTCGTCGGCCTGCTGAATTTTCTCGACCACCACATAAGCCTCCGGCCCCA
>JAJAYX010000045.1 GCA_026785985.1 Rudanella sp.
CAGGGTATCGAGAAAGAGAAGGCCGAAAAACAGGCTCCGCTCATGCTGGAGGCCCAGGCCATGTTGCGCCTGTGGGAGCAGGGCGATACCGAAACGGTGGCCCTCTGGAAACAATTGAACACCTGGGTGTATGCTGGTTTCGCCGAAACGTACCAGAAAATTGGCACCCATTTCGATAAGACCTATTACGAATCACAAACGTATCTGCTGGGTAAAGAAGTAGTTGAAGAAGGATTACAGTCGGGCGTTTTTTACCGTAAAGACGACAACTCTGTCTGGATCGACCTCATCGCCGAGGGTCTGGACCAGAAACTCGTGCTTCGTTCCGATGGCACCTCCGTTTATATTACCCAGGATTTGGGTACCACCGACCTCAAATTCAGCGATTTCCACAATGAACGCTCGATTTGGGTGGTCGGTAACGAGCAGGACTACCATTTCCAGGTTTTGTTTTCGATCATGCGTCGGTTGGGCCGGCCCTACGCGGATGGCTGTTTCCACCTCTCCTATGGCATGGTTGACCTGCCAACGGGCAAAATGAAATCACGCGAAGGGACAGTGGTCGATGCCGACGATCTGGTGGCTACCGTTACCGAAGCCGCCCGTGCTGCCGCCGACGAAGCCGCCAAGGGCAAAATGGACGAATTTGCCCCCAATGAGCAGGAGACGCTGTTCCAGATGATCGGTCTGGGCGCGTTGAAGTATTATTTGCTTAAAGTTGACGCCCAAAAACGGATGCTCTTCAACCCCGAAGAGTCGGTAGATGTGCATGGACATACGGGGCCGTTCATCCAGTATACCTACGCCCGGACGCGCTCGGTGTTGCGGAAAGTGGCCGAAATGGGTCTGGACATCCCCGCCGAATTGCCCGCCGTGGCCTTCCACCCAACAGAACAGCAGTTGTTGTTTTTACTGAGTCAATATCCGCAGCGCCTTGCCGAAGCCGGTGTCGACTACGCACCTTCGTACATCGCCCAATACGCCTACGAATTAGCCAAAACGTTCAACCAGTTCTACGCCGAAGTCTCGATCCTGAGCGAACCCAACCCCAATATTTTGCTCGTACGCGTGGTATTAGCCGATTTGGTAGGGCAAACCATCAAAAAAGCAATGGCATTACTCGGAATCGAGGTGCCGGAGAAAATGTAGTGTCAGAAAAAACCGTACATTCCCGGCCTAAACCTTTTAACTGATTCTGTTCGTATGAAACGAGAAATCAAGAAAGTGGATGTTGGCTCAGTCGCTCTGGTATAGGGTGCTTTGCTGGCGGCAATGGGGTTGTTTTTTACCCTCCTTTTCCTGGTGTTTGGCTCTGCCTTTATGGGGTTGGTCAGCGACCCGGCCTAACAAGTAAACCATTCGTTCTCACAACGGGTTGTTAGTATGTTGTCATTCAAGGCAGCGTACTGAACAACCCGTTCCTGTACCAACCTATTTCATGAAACGTACACTCTTAATACTCGCAATTGCCGCCCTCGCGCTGGTGGCCTTCAATGCTATGTCTATTTCAACTGTTGTCAAAGGACTTTTCAGCGATAAGAAAGACGCTGCTGCTGCTCCCAAAAATGCCACCTCATCGGCCAAAACCCTGTTCGACTTCACCGTAAAATCCATCGACGGTAAGACGGTTGATCTGAGTCAGTACAAAGGCAAAAAAGTTGTGATTTTGAACACAGCTTCTAAATGCGGCTACACCCCCCAATATGCCGACTGGGAGAAATTCCACAAAGCGCACGGCGACAAAGTGGTGGTTTTAGGCTTCCCGGCCAATAATTTCATGGGTCAGGAACCGGGCAGCAACGAAGACATTGCATCGTTTTGCCAGAAAAACTACGGCGTTACTTTCCCAATGTTCGGGAAAGTCGATGTAGTGGGCAATGACCAACACCCACTGTATCAGTGGCTTTCAAGAAAAGATCAGAATGGCTGGAACGACAAATCCCCCACCTGGAATTTCTGCAAATACGTAATCAACGAGCAGGGCCAACTGACTAATTTTTTCGCATCCGGCGTGAAACCCACCGACGCGGAGTTTAAAAAGGCAATCGGCATTTAAAAAGTGATGAACGATGAACGGTTCACCGTTGCGGTTTGCTGACGTGAAATTGGCACTCATCGTTCATCACTCATCGTTCATTACTCAATGAAAAGTTGGATCGCTGCTGCTCGCCCACGAACGCTGCCTTTGGCGTTGGCCAGTATTATTTTGGGGAGTTTTCTAGCCTATGCATCAGGAACGTTTAGCCCACTTATTGCTACACTGGCCTGTTTAACCACCATTTTCCTGCAGATTCTGTCGAACTTCGCCAACGATTATGGCGATGCCGTATCGGGCAAAGATACTCCCGAAAGGGTGGGGCCGCGCCGGGCTGTTGCCACGGGCGACATTACCAAAGAGGCTATGCTTCGGGGTATTATCGTGACTTCGGTGCTGTCGCTAGTGGCGGGAATCTGGTTACTAGTGGAAGCAGCCCGCACAGGCGGTCAATCTATTTTCTGGTTCTTTCTGATTTTGGGACTGGGCTGTATTGCAGCAGCTATCGGCTACACCAACGGCAAACGACCCTACGGTTATGCGGGCTTCGGCGACATTGCCGTGCTGATTTTCTTTGGCTGGGTTGGCGTTCTCGGCACCTACTACCTCCACACGCTGCGCTTTGATCCGATGCTGTTCCTACCGGCCACCAGTGTTGGCTTGTTCGCTACGGGGGTCTTGAATATTAATAATATACGTGATATGGAGACGGATACCAAAACCGGCAAGAACTCCATTCCGGTTCGATTGGGTCGGGCAGGAGCGGTTCAATACCATTGGTCGCTATTGCTGGCCGGGATGATTTGCGCCCTGCTCTACTCCGTGCTGACATCGGCCCCGGCTGTTACATATCTGTATCTGTTGGCATTCCCACTGTTTGTGCTCAATGGCCGGGCCATTGCTACCCATCGCCAACCCACCGAACTCAACCCGCGCTTAGGGCAACTCGCCCTTTCGACACTGTTGTTTGTGGTGCTGTTTGGGTTGGGGCAAGTGATTTGAGCCGCATTTGATGACCGTTGAGTGCCAAACAAAGCGCAATCCAAACTATTTTTGCATTTACAACTCCAATTCTCTCCCTGCTATGCGTAAACACCAACTTTTTTTGCTGGCTTTTTTGCTGGTTACTTCGCCCCTGCTGGCTCAACGGTCTTCCGAAAACCCACCGGCATCCGGCTTCGATCTGGTTGGTTCCGACCCGGCGGCCATCAAACTGGCCGATCAGGTGATGAACGCAATGGGTGGACGCAAAGCCTGGGACAAAACCCACATTATTGCCTGGACTTTCTTTGGCAACCGACACCTGATCTGGGATAAATGGACGGGCAACGTGCGCGTGGACAACCTCAAAAACGATCAAACCGTCATTCTCAACGTCAACAACGATCAGGGAAAGGTGTTTCGCAATGGCAAAGAAGAAACCAATGCCGACTCGGTAGCCAGGTACGTAAAATCGGCTAAAGGGGCCTGGATCAATGATTCCTATTGGCTGGTGATGCCCTTCAAACTCAAAGATTCAGGCGTGACCCTCAAATACATTGGCGAGGAACCTACGC
>JAJAYX010000046.1 GCA_026785985.1 Rudanella sp.
GACCTGATCACGACCTGGGTGCGCGAGACCGGCCTGAAAGTGCTGTTGGCTCCCGAAGTGAGCAAGGAAGTGGCCCAGAACAAGATAAAAGTGTATGACCTGCTCCCCGACGATGTGAAACCCAACGTGGTCTGGCGCGATACGTACTGGAACGCCGACGAAGCCATGTCGGTCTATGCCCGCGCCCATTCGATGTTTGGCATCGAGCCGCACTCGCTCATTATGGGGCTGGCGTTGGGGGTTCCGGTGGTTCATGCCCGGTCGCTGGCCCACGGGCGCAAAGGCTGGATGTTCCGCGATATTGGTTTGTCCGACTGGTTGTTCGACATTGACAAAGCCACCTCCGCCGAGATTACCGGAGCCGTGATGAACATTTACAAAAATTACCCGTCGGCTAAAGAAAAGGCCAAAAAAGCCATGCAGTTCGTGGCCGACAGGCAAAAAGCCACCATGCAGGTGGTGCGTAAACAGATCAAATTAAGCAGTTAACTATGAATCAGTTAATCATACAACGGCGCGAATTTCTGCGCCAAACGGCTGCGTTAGCGGCTCTGGTTGCCACCACCGATGCGTTTGGCAATGGCCTGACAGCCAAGCCCAAAACGATTTTGCTCCGTTCGTCGTGGCAGACGGTCAACATCGGCGATATTGGCCATACGCCGGGCGCGTTGCAGGTGTTCAAGCAGTATTTGCCGAAAGACACCAACGTTATTCTGTGGCCGTCGAGCGTCGATAATGGTGTGGCCGAACTGCTCCAGTCGTACTTTCCGAAGCTGACCATTGCGAAGGGAAAAATTGACGAAAGCGGCCAGCTCTCCACGCCCGAACTGAAAGCCGCTTTCGAACAGGCCGATGTGTTTGTGCATGGGTCGGGGCCGTATATGCTGGCTCAGGAACACATGGAAGCGTGGCGAAAACTGACCGGCAAACCCTACGGCATTTTCGGCGTGACCATCGGGGGCGACCCGGACAGCCGGTTTGTAGACTTACTCAACGGAGCCGCGTTCGTGTATCTGCGCGATACCATTTCGCTGAAGGTATTGCAGGACAAAGGCATCAAATCGCCGGTGCTGGCTTTTGGGCCGGATGCCACGTTTGCCATTCCGTTCCGCAACGACCAGAAAGCCAGTGCATATCTGAGAGCCAACGGGCTGGTCGATAAGGAGTTTATCTGCGTCATTTCGCGCCTTCGTTACACGCCCTATTTCAGGATTCACAACCGCGAAGCTACCCCCGACGAGCTGCGCCGGGCCGGTATTTCCGATCAGTTTAAGGAAGTCGATCACGCCAAACTGCGGGAGGTAATCATCGCCTGGGTGCGGAAAACGGGCCTGAAGGTGCTGGCCTGTCCCGAAATGACCTACGAAATGGAACTCGCCAAAGAGTCGCTGATTGACCCCCTGCCCGCCGATGTGAAGAAAAACGTAGCCTGGCGCGAAACGTACTGGCTCCCCGACGAAGCGACCTCGGTTTATGAACGGGCGCGGGCGTTGGTCAGCATCGAAATGCACTCACCCATCATGGCGTTTCAGGTCAACACACCCGCCTTGCTGATTCGTCAGCCAACCGATACGAGTAAAGGGCAGATGTGGCGCGATGTGGGCCTGAGCGACTGGATGTTCGAGATCGACAGCACTACCGGCCCCCAAATCACCGACCGACTGATGGCCGTGCATACCGACTATCCGGCTGCGTTGAAAAAGCTGGCTGTAGCCCGTGCCTTCGTCGCCGAACGTCAGCAGGAAATGGCAAAGGCAGTCGAAAATGCCGTGCGTGTATAACCCAGGTTTAGTTGGTGCGTTGCAACATTACTCAACAAAACCAATCCGATGAAAACGACAGTGACCGTGGCCGTACTGCTTAGTTTAGCGACACTTGGCTGCACGAAATTCACCGATCATGTTTTTTCATAGGCCTCGACCCCACTAATAAACCCGAACGGGTCGCCTGTTCTCAGGACCTATCCTTCGGAATATTTATTCACTGGAACGTCGATGTCACTATTTCAGAACTTGGACGATGCTCGTGCCGAGCTTTTTAAATACATCGAATGCTATTATAAAAAATACTGTGAGCAGTTTTAGTGCTTGATTTGGCCAAATGCAAAAAGGGTCGTAAGCTTGAAATCCCCATTTCATACCCTACGACCCATGAGCATCGAAGCGATTCTCAAGCCAATACTGGCTAAACTTTTCAACGTGAACAAGCATCAGCGCACTTTTCTAACCGAACTCTTCTCTGTCTTATTAGGCCGACAGGGACGCGCTACGTTTGAAAACCTCGCCCGCTATTCCCCATTTACTGAACTTACTTTCCGCCGACACTTCGCTACCTGCTTCGACTGGCTTACCTTCAACAAAGCCTGTATCGACTTCACACAAGGGCCATTTATTGGCATTGTCGATTGTAGTTTCCTGCCCAAAAGTGGCAGTAAAACCTTTGGTCTCGACAAATTCTGGTCGTCCTGTGCGGGTAAAACCCAACGTGGTTTGGAGGTCAGTTTATTGGCTTGTGTCAACACCCTGACCAAACAATGCTTCGCCCTCGAAGCCAGCCAGACTCCACCTGACATCACGCAACAAGACGACAAGCCCTACTCCCGGCTAAGCTGGTATCTGGAACAACTCGCCGACTGTCTGCCCCAACTTCCGGCTCTTTTGTACTGGGTAGCCGATGGCTACTACGCTAAAAAAGAAGTCTTTACGCTCTTCATTCGCCATCGTCGCCACCTCATCACCCGGCTGCGCCATGATGCGGCCCTGTATCATTTGTGGACCAAAGGCCGCCAGCCCGGTCAGCGGGGTCCAACCCGTCGCTACGATGGAAAAGCCGTCTTTGATGACCTAAGCCGCTGGCAGGATGAAGGGACTCATCCCATTCATGCTCACATCGAACTTTACAGTGCTTTGCTCTACTCGAAACACTTCGAGCGTAGGCTGCGAGTCGCGTTGCTACTGGATACGCGCCATCAAAAATATGTCTTACTGGCTTCGACCGACAGGGCTTTCTTATAAAAATGGGTAGGTAGCTAATAGCCCTACTTTTGTGGTTGCAACACGACAAAACCATGACTACCGCTCCCTGCCCGGTTAAAACTACCACTTTTTTCCAACTCCTGGAAAACACCCCTCAACTCGACGGACGCGACAACCGGGGCAAACGGCACTCGCTGGCTTTGGTACTGACAGGACTGGTAGCCGCCCTATGTTGTGGGCGAGATGGGAACTTGTCCCGGCTTCACCGGCATATGGTCAACCACTTTAAGAGTCTACTGACAGCAACTCAACTCGTTGACCATAAGCCCATTTCACGCGCTCAACTGCCGCTGTTATTAGCCAGAGTCAACGGGTTATGCTTTGCTCAACTTCTCTTTGACTGGTTTAATATTGTGCTTGACGAAGAGCAAAAGCGATGGTTTTCCCTCGACGGTAAAGAACTGCGAGGCAGCATTCAAAGCGGCCACACCCGAGGAGAGGTAGTGGTCTCGGCGGTAACTCACCAGCACGGACAGGTCGTCGCCCAGACGTACTATTGTGGGACTAAAGAAAGTGAACGGCCCGCTGTGGCTACGTTGATAGAAACCCAGAACCTGGCCCACCAGAAACTCACCTTAGACGCGCTGCATTTAATTCCCACGACGCTAAAGCTAATTCACGCTGCCAAGGGGCAGTATGTGGTGGGGCTGAAGCCTAATCAGCCTCATTTGTATCGCTCATGCACGTTGACAGATTTGTTTAGTATCGCTGATTACGAGCGGGTTGATGCTCAAACAAAGCAGCACGGGCGGGTCGAGCAACGTCGTTACCGTTCATTTAAGCTGACGACGTCATCACTGGCTGCCCGCTGCCGGGAAAAGTCAGGCGTCATCAGTGAGGAGGTGAGTTATTATGTGAGCAATCATCTGCCGGCCAATCAGGCTCAGGCTGATGAGCTATTCGATGCCATTCGGGGGTCACTGGAGTGTTGAGGTGATGCATCACAAGCGGGATGTGAGCCTGTCGGAAGACGACTCACGGACGGGCAAAGCAGGGGCCAGTCGACTGTTGGGGAGCCTAAGTACGCTGGTTATCAACTTATTAGAAGGCATGAAGATCAAGAATATGGCGGCTCAGATTGATACGTTCGCTGACAAATTCACGACGCTAATCCAGTTTTTGACTCAGCAAATGGTTTTATAAGAAAGCCCTGCTTCTGACTCTATGTGTAATGCGATTTCCTTAAATTGTATTTTTCTACTATCTATCAGTCCAATCAGGAAAGAGGAAATAAATTTTTTCCTGGCTAAATTCTTTGCCAATGGCACGTTGTCTAAGAAATTTATAACTTGGGATTTGATGATTGTTTTCATCCTTAAAGGCTGGTTTTGGTGCTTCGTCGCTTCAAAGTTCAGTCTTTTTGCTTTTTAACTC
>JAJAYX010000047.1 GCA_026785985.1 Rudanella sp.
GAGTATGATAGTAACTGGTTGTTGCTTATTATCCGTCATTCATCATTACGCCGGTTCGCCGGTGCGATTCATCATTCACTATGAACTTCGACGAATACCGCCAACACGACGCAACATCCCTCGCCGACCTTGTCCGGCGCAACGAAGTTACCCCCGCCGAACTGCTCGAAACGGCCATTGCCCGCGCTGAAGCCGTGAACCCCCAACTGAATACCCTGGTAACAACCCTGTATGATCAGGGTCGCGAGATGGCCAACAAACTACCGGGCGTAGGGCCGTTTCGGGGGGTGCCGTTTTTGCTTAAAGACCTCGAACTCGACTGGGAAGGTACTCCGCTCAAATCAGGTTGTGCTGGCTATCAAAACTTTGTTTCTAATATTGACAGTGAGGTGGTTACGCGACTAAAACAAGCTGGTTTGGTGCTGTTTGGAAAAACCAATACGCCTGAATTTGGCCTGACTCCCTATACCGAAGCCAAACTTTATGGCCCGGCCCGTAATCCCTGGAACACGGCGCACTCGCCGGGGGGCAGCAGTGGCGGCTCGGCGGTGGCGGTCTCGGCAGGCATTGTGCCCATGGCCTCGGCCAGCGACGGGGGTGGCTCCATACGAATTCCGGCCAGTTGTTGCGGCTTGTTCGGCCTGAAACCCTCACGGGGGCGGGTGCCGCTGGGGCCACGCAACGGCGAAATGTGGTCGGGTGCGGTGGTGACCCACGCCCTTACGCGTTCTGTGCGCGACAGTGCGGCTTTGCTTGATGCCATTAGCGGCACCATGCCCGGCGAACCGTATTTTCTGCCTGTGCCGGGGCGGTCGTTTGCCGAAGAAGCCCGTCGCGAACCGGGGCAGCTTCGGATTGGGTTCTCGACCGAGGCCCTGATCCTGGCCCAACCCGTTCATGCCGAGTGCATTAAGGCGGTGCAGGATGCCGCTAAACTGCTCGAAAGCCTGGGTCACACGGTGGAGGAAATTAAATTGCCCTACGACAAAACGGTGTTGACCGAAGCCTTTTTCACAATGGTTCTGTCGGAAACGTCGGCTACCCTCCGCGAGTTGGGCGATCATCTGGGTCGACCCGCCCGCCGGTCCGATGTGGAGTTGAACACCTGGGCCTTAGCCCGCATGGCCGAAGCGTTCACGGGTACAGATTATGCCAGTCAGAAACGCCGTTGGAACGGGCTATCGCGGAGTACGGCTCAGTTGCACGATCAGTATGACGTGATTCTTACCCCCACCCTGCCGCGCCCACCCATTACCATCGGGGAGTTCCAGAACAAACCTGCCGAAGATCGAATTCTCAAGCTACTGGATTCGCTGGGTGCTTTGAAACGGCTCAAAGGCAGCAAAACGATGGATCAATTGGCCGAAAAAGCATTCGGCTATATCAGTTTCACGGGCATCGCCAACATGACCGGCCAACCCAGCATGTCGGTGCCGCTGCACTGGTCGGCGGAGGGGTTGCCCATCGGGACTATGTTCACAGCGATGCTCGGCGATGAGGCTACGCTATTCCGGCTGGCGGGCCAACTGGAGCAGGCAAGGCCCTGGTTTGAACTCGTGCCGAGTTGAGTGATTAAAACGTGCGATTCGTTACGGTTTAAATCTATAATTGAACCGCCAGACTATGCCAAATCCCTACCCATTACCGCCGTTGCGGAGCGTTGCCACAGTAGGGTCGGCGCGGTTGATGGCATAACTGACATCGGTGCGGAGCGAATACCCTAATGCCCGATACCAGCGCAGCGACATGATCCGTTCGGTTTGTTTGCGGATACGAATCACGTATTCGGCGCCCACCTCGGCCATGCCCAACCATCGTTTGTTCTGATAAGTGTCGATCATCAGACGAACGGTGTCAGCGGAGGTTCGCCCGCGCAGAATGACTCCCCGAAGGGACAATGAATCAAGCGATTGGCCCTTGTTTGGCACGATACCAAAGCCGCCACTGAGCCACAAACCTGTGCCACTGCTAGTTTTGCTCTGCCCACCCAAGCGCACTTTGCCGCGCAGCATCAGGCTGTTGCCACTATTTACATACCGAAATACTAAGGGGACTTCGACCATTGGCGAGCAGCAGGGTATTAGTCAGCGGCTGATAGAGATAGACCAGTTCAGCGGCCCACTGTTCGCCCAAAATGACACCAGCAGAGGCTCTCCAACCAAACTTAGTGGTGCTTTGCGTAGAGATCAGACCGTTTAGGGTGTTGTTGAGTACCGCCGTGTTTCCCCGGATCGTTACATCGAGCGTCAGATACCAGCGTTCACAAAAATGGTCGCTACCCGGCCCCAGGATAACATGATGCGACTGTTTTGGCCGACTGCTGAATTCGGGGTCGGCCAGAATACTGTTCGGGGAGTCGATAATGCCGGTTTGCCGGGTTTCGCTCCAACGGGTGTCACAACTTTAACGGCTGCCGATTGCGGGGTGGCAATGGGTGGCGTATAGTCGGGGTTCAAAACGGTTTGGCCCATTGCCGGAAAAGCCATCAGCCAAAACAATAAGGAAACGTAGCGCATAGCTCAAACGTAGAAAAAAACGGCTATAGTCAACAGGGTAGGTGAGTGCGTCTTTTACTGTATACGTTGAAACGATGGTTACTGTGGCAACTCCAGAAAGACAGCAACTACACACCGCGCCCCGGCCTGCCGAAGCAAACCGGGGCGCGGTTAAAAAAGAGGATAAAAAGGAAGGTTGAAACAGGTGTGATTTATTGCAAACTCAATAGCCGGGCTGATGGTTGCTGCGGAGTTTTCAGGGTAAATGAATACTCCCCTATTGTTTCTTTACCTACAATCCGAACGCCATAAACGCCATCAGGCAGTTGTTCTACATTCAGGTGAATTTGTAGTTACTTCTCAGTGATGCCCTTAGTCTATTGGTAGCGCGGAGTTTCTGGATGAGTGGTTAAAAAAAAGGAGGAAAGGAATTGAGATGACATTTTGTTTGGAAAGATTGGGGCCGCTCATGCGGTCATCTTTGCGTATTTTTACCCCATGATACCAGCAACATTACTAACCCTGATCGAAAACCAACCCGATGCCCAACGCGCCGTAGTCTGGCTCCGGGAGCAAGCCACTGCATACGCCCAAAAACCAACTAATGCCCAGTTTTATCGGGTATTTACGGCGATGCCCCGCTTCACGGGAAAGGCTCCCGTGGTTGTTTCTGAAGCCGTGAAGCAGGAACTGGAGCAATTGCGGCCGGGCTTTCAACTTATTGACTGGACGCTCGACCGGCTAGCCCGCGTTTGGTGGCTCGGCCAATACCCCACTACTGACCGGGCGGCTTACGTCAAAAGCATTGGCGAACTGTTCCGATCGGCCGAGATGCACGAACTGGTCGCTCTATACTCGGCCCTGCCGGTGCTGGCTTTCCCCGAAGATTGGCGTTTTCAGGCCACAGAGGGCATCCGGAGCAACATTGCCGATGTGCAAACCGCCATTATGTTGCACAACCCCTACCCCGCCGGGCAATTCGACGAAGCGGCCTGGAATCAGATGGTGTTGAAAGCGTTTTTTACCGATAAAGACGTAAGCCAGATTACGGGCCTTCACGCCCGCCATAACCCCCGGCTGACGGCCACCCTCCGCGACTATGCCGCCGAACGCCGGGCGGCTGGCCGCAGTGTTTCAGACCACTTAACGGCGTTGGTCGGGCATTGATTGAGCCACGGCTTCGACCAGCCCATTATGCCCCACCTTCAGCATCACCAACTCACAAGTGGGCAACCGCTGAAGCAAAGGTTCCACTGCCTCGCGGGGCAGCACCCGGTCGAATTGCCCGAGGAACACCCGCACCCGAATGGGGTGTTCATTCAGCGTTTCTAAAAGGGAATCGAGATGAGGGCGCAGGGGCCGAAACGCAATCCATGACCGATAAACGCGCTCCCGCTGTTCGGGGGTGGCCAGCGTACTCTGGGCAAACCGCACCAAACTCCGGTCAATCAATCCAAGCCGAACGAGGGTGTTACTTACGCCCCGAAGCAAGGACAGATGATTCAGAAAAAACCGAAACACCCCTCGCCCAAACCCCGACCCAGTGGCAAAGGAGTACCATGCATTGGTGGTGATGCCGTCGGGAGCCAACAGCCAAAGTTGATCGAGCCTGGCGGCAAAGCGTTGGGCCGTGGCAAAAGCAAACACGCCCCCCATGCTGAAACCGGTTACTGAGAAACGATCAATGTTTTTTTCGTCCAGAAAAGCCGTTAGTATTGCGGCCCAATGGTCGGGAGTCAGGGCTTCGTTTGGTTGGTAGGTATTCCCGTGCAGCCCCGAACTTTGGCCGTGATAAAACAAATCGAAGCTATAGACTGTAAACGTAGAGGCCAATGCAGCCCCAAACGGTTCATATGCCAGCCCGTTCTGCCCAATACCATGAAAGCACAGCAAAACCTCCGGGCCGTTACCCCATTGCCGGTAGTGTAGAGAGGGGGGGCTAAAATTCTCCAGAACGTTGCCGAGTGCCTTTTATGGTGATGATCTCTACGGATTGATCCGTAACCCGATAAAATATAACGGTGTGTTTAGTCAACACACACTCACGAATAGATGGTTCTTGCCGGGAAGCTTTGTAGAGATAAGGCATCTGGCCGATCAACCTCATTTTATCGGCGAGAGTTACCAGAAAATTTAGCTTTACTTGCTCAGACCAATTTTCGGATAAATAGCCAGCTATTTGCTCAATATCCTGGCGAGCGCGATCTGACAATTCAACGCTCAACGCCATATTGTTGCTTCATAAACTGAAAGAAATCTGTTTTACGGCCAGCGTTCAAATCCTGAACCCCTTCTTCAATGGCTGCTTTAGTAGGTACGTCTAAGGTATCCCAAAAATCGGCTTCGGGTTTAGCCTCTCGTGATAGAAGCACAACATACGCCTGAAGTATGCTATCGTCTTCAATATGGTCAATTAGCGAATGAAGCGTGGTTTTCAATTGGGTTGTGTTCATACTGTTTTGGTAAGTGGTTTGTGTTTAGGCAGTCACTTCTGGCCATCATAACCAAAGCTACAAATAAATATCAATCGACTGTCTCTACGTGCGCTTTTTTAGTTTCCTTCGTAATCCCAGAACTAAAAACACCCCAACTATGCAAACATTTGCGACGCTGGCCGATTTTGCGGCCTATGCCGGACAGCCACTCGGCGAATCGGAGTACATGACCGTTACGCCTGAAATGGTTCAGAAATTTGCCGACGCTACCGGCGACCACCAATGGATTCACCTCGACGAAGAGAAAGCCAAACAGTTTTCGCCCTATGGCGGCACCATTGCCCATGGTTTTCTAACGCTTTCGCTGGCTCCCAAACTCATGGCCGAGATCTACAAAATCGATTCCGTGAAAATGGGCATCAACTACGGAGCCAATAAAGTTCGTTTCACTGGGGCCGTTCCGGTGGGGAGCCGCGTTCGCATGAAAGCCCGGCTCCACCACGTCGAGGCCACAAACGCCGGAACGCCGGACCGGAATGAGGGAACACCGGGTCGGTCCGACGCATCGGTCCGCGCCATTGTCGAGTGTGTTTTTGAGGTGGAAGGGCAAAACAAACCCGCCTGCATTGCCGAACTTATTTCACTACTTTTTGAATAACCATGCGCCTACCAAACAAAATCGCCATCATCACCGGAGCCGCCAGGGGAATTGGCCGCTCTGCCGCCGAAATCTTTGCCCGCGAGGGTGCCACTGTCATCATTTGGGATATGCTCGATGAGGGCGAACAAACCGCGCAGGCCATCCGCGACAGTGGGGCAAAAGCCGAGTTCATGAAAATCAGCGTGACCGATGTGCCGGGTATCGAAGAAGCCGTTCGCTCCATTGTTGAGAAACACGGTCGCATCGACATTCTGGTGAACAATGCAGGCATCACCCGCGACCGCACGCTCCTGAAAATGTCTCATGCCGAATGGCAACAGGTGATCGACGTGAACCTGACGGGCGTGTTCAACTGCACCAAAGCAGTGGCACCATACATGGTTGAGAAGGGGTTTGGCCGAATCATCTGCACTTCGTCGGTGGTGGGTGTTCATGGCAATTTTGGCCAGACAAACTACTCGGCAACCAAGGCTGGGGTTATTGCCATGTGCCGGACCTGGGCCAAAGAACTCGGGCCTAAAGGCATCACATCCAACGCCGTAGCCCCCGGTTTCATCCGCACGGACATGACCGATGCCATGCCTGAAGAAGCCCGGCAGCATACCATTGCCACCATCCCGGTGAAACGAATGGGCAACCCCGAAGACATCGCGTATGCCTACCTCTACCTTGCCTCCGACGAAGCCTCTTTCGTAAACGGGCAGGTGATTGGGGTTAATGGCGGGCAAGCGAGTTAGCTCCTTTTTGCCTAACTTTGTATCACTTCATAAATAGCTAAAAAACTAAATGGCAACAGCAACGCTCGACTTACAGGGACTCAATTTTAATCTTACCGAAGAGCATCAGGCAGTACAGGAGGCCGCCCGTGACTTTGCCCAAACCGAATTACTCCCCGGAATTGTGGAGCGCGATAACGAAGCCAAATTCCCCAAAGAGCAGGTTCGGAAGATGGGCGAACTGGGTTTTCTGGGTATGATGGTATCCCCCGACTACGGCGGGGGCGGCATGGATACGGTGTCGTATGTGATTGCGATGGAGGAGATTTCCAAAGTTGATGCCTCGGCCTCAGTCATCATGTCGGTTAATAACTCATTGGTTTGCTGGGGTTTGGAGGCCTTTGGAACCGAGGAACAGAAGCAAAAATACCTGACCAAACTGTCAACCGGCGAGCAAATTGGTGCGTTTTGTTTGTCGGAGCCGGAAGCGGGTTCAGATGCCACCTCGCAGGCCACCACAGCCGAAGACAAAGGCGATTATTATTTGGTGAACGGTACCAAAAACTGGATCACCAACGGTAACTCGTCGGGCATTTGCCTGGTGATTGCCCAAACCGACCGCGAGAAAAAACACCGGGGAATCAATGCCCTGATTGTGGAGAAAGGAACGCCCGGCTTTTCGGTCGGAAAAAAAGAAGACAAAATGGGCATTCGGGCCTCCGATACGCACTCGTTGTTGTTCACCGACGTGAACGTGCCCAAAGAGAACCGCCTTGGAGACGATGGGTTCGGGTTCAAATTTGCCATGTCAACCCTCAACGGCGGTCGAATTGGGATTGCGGCCCAGGCGTTGGGCATTGCGGCTGGTGCCTACGAACTATCCTTGAAATATAGCCAGGAGCGGAAGGCATTTGGCCGACAGATTTTTGATCACCAGGCTATTCAGTTCAAATTGGCGGAGATGGCCACGAAGATCGAAGCTGCCCGTTTACTTGTTTATAAGGCCGCCCGCCTAAAAGACGAAGGCAAAGATTATGTGCAGGCAGCGGCCATGGCCAAACTGTTTGCCTCCGACGTTGCCATGTGGGCTACCACCGAAGCCGTACAGATTCATGGTGGTTACGGCTACGTGAAGGAATACCACGTGGAGCGAATGATGCGCGATGCCAAGATCACCCAGATTTATGAGGGAACCTCAGAAATACAAAAATTAGTAATCGCCAGAGAGCTTATTCGATAAGGTTTTTTTGCCCGAAAAGTAAATTTTTCTAAGACCCAAGTGCGTGTTCTACCCGAATACGCACTTTTTTTTAACTGAAAAGAAACTTTTCTACCAATATTAGATTTGTACAATTTATTAGTTTTGTGCAACTTTACGGCGCAGCTTATCTGACACTTACTCTTTCCGACTATGGAAGATTACAATAAAATCATTGAATCGCTGGGCGTTAAATACATCAAAGCGCGGAACATCCACATTTTGCAGCCCATTGCCATTAAGAATTTCTATGATGTCGAGAACTCGATCACCATCCTTTACGATGGACAGGTGACCTTTGGCGACGACAATCAGCAGGTGGAGGTTGGCGATATGTTGTTCATTCCGGGGGGCAAACACCTGACCGTTACCTATGGCGATGGCCCAAGCAAAACGGTGAACAACGAGGAGTTTATGACGCACCGCGAGAACTATTTCGAGGCCAACCGCAACCCGGCCAAGATCGGTATGCTCCCCAACTCGTTTGGCTATGTGTCATTTGAAGCGAAAGTATTCGACTCGGTTAACTTTTTTAACTCGCTCGACGTACCGCCGTTTGTGATTAAGGCCGACACTCAACTCGCCCAAACGATCAACATGATTCTGGCCGAGGAGATGAGCGATATTGCCGGGAAGGGTCGAGTAATCAAAATCAAAACGGAAGAGATCGTTATCGAGATTATCCGCTACATTTTGAAGAACCGGCTCTTTGTGGAGCAACTCGTAACGAACAGCACCTATTTCAAAGACCCGCGCCTGATCGACATTTTCGCCTATATCAAAGACAATCTCGGTGGCGACCTGTCGAACAAAGTGCTGGCGAATGTAGCCAACGTGTCGGAAGACTACGTGGGGCAGTATTTCAAGATGCTCACGGGCATCAACCCACAGGATTATATTGAGTATCAGCGGATGGAAGCCGCCGTTGGGTTGCTCCGTACCTCCAAAAAGAGTATTCGGGCCATTGGTACCGAAGTGGGCTACAAAGACACGGCCTATTTCTGCCGCCGTTTCAAAATGATGTTCGGTATTCCCGCTGGTAAAATGCGCCGTCGGGAGTCATTAATGAACGTGTAATCAGTTAACAGTAATCAGCCAAAAGCCAACAGTTTGCCTGTGCCAGAAAAACTCATGTGTAAACAAACTGTTGGCTGTTGTCTGATCACTGTTAATTGACAATTAATCCTTCATTGTTTTGTGTTGTCCTATATTCGCGATAGAGTCTATCGTAACTAAGAGAAAACACGAAATGAAACAACCTGATTTTATCCCCGGCATTTATAATTATTGCGACACGTGGTGTGAGCGGTGTTTGTTCACAACCCGTTGTCACAGTTTTCAGACGCAGCAGGAAGAGCCGGTTGCCAGCGGCCTATTGTCACCTGCCACCAAAGGTGATGTGCTGGTGCAGCAACTAACCGAAGCACTCAACCTAACGAAACAATATATTGAAAAGCTTCGGATTCAGGGCAACATTCCCGATGTTGACGAACCATCCGAAGCCGAAAAACGAGCAATGGAGGAAGAAGTCGCTTTCCGGCGGCAACAGGCTAAGAATCATCCTATTGCCCAACTAAGCCACAAGTACCTGCGTACTTCCGGTGATTGGTTACGCAATGAAGCGAACCTGCTTGAGGTGGCCGGGCAACAGCAACTGAGCATGGTGGAAATGGGCATTCGCGACTACGACGAAGCCCTGGCTACACTCAACGCCCTCAAAGATTCCTGGGAAATGATCAAATGGTATCGCACGCTGATTCCGGTGAAAGCCATGTCGGCCCTGCGCGTGTTGTCGGACTCAACAATCGATCCCCACCTCAGCGACTATTATTTAGGCAAAGCTAAATTGGTATTGGTGTGCATTGACCAATCGTTGCAGGCCTGGCAAACCATGCTCGAAACCTACCCCGAAAAACTGGACGAAGCCCTCGATGCACTGGCCCTCCTCTCACGAATTCGCCGGGAAATGGAAGAGCTGTTCCCGCAAGCGAGGGGCTTTAAACGGCCGGGGCTGGATTGATTATGGTTTATTCCATCCCATAATCCAAAGCAACGATTGCCGTTTTTTTGGCCATTGCCCATACTGACGCGCTAATCGTTCGGCTTCGGCACGAACTTCGGGAGTGGGTTTATACTCGCGGTGGCGTTTGCCGTCGGGTTCTTCGATCAGAATCCCATCCTCCACGCTCACCCGCTTGATTGACCCATCGGCTTTTGTACGAATAACTACACTGAGCGGACCGTGGAATAGAGGAGAGGCTTCTTTTTTTAGGTATTCCCGAAATGCCTCCTTTTCCGGCTCATTAAAGCCCGACAGAATCAGGTCATTGTCTCGAACTAAAGCGGGCAAATTTTTCAGCACTACCCATCCCGTCCGGCTGCCCCCAGGCTTCGCCCGTCCATAGCCAGTCACAACCACTTCGCTCAGTGCCTGAGTGTCCTCAGTTAATTGAATCGGGCCTTTTTTCAGCACCAGCGGGCTAATTTCCTGCGCTTTAAACCCAATGTAGGTAATGCCCAGCGTCCGTCCGGCAACAAGGGAGCTATCGAACGAGAACTGACCGGCCGCGTTGGTCATCGTACCCTGACTGGTACCTTTTATACTAACCTGAACACCCGACAATGGCTCGCCCTGCTGGTTCGTGATGGTGCCTTCCACTCGTTTTAACAACCGGATTGGTGAAGACACAGCCAGGGGAACATACCCTTTGTTCATCGCCATTACATCCTCTGCCGACACGAGCCGGGTTGTAGCCACAAAAGACCGGGCAATCGTCAGCCGGGGCGTAGCATCACTCCAAAATGTAACATCGGGGGCTTCGGGCGGGTTGGGGCCAAACGCCCGTTCAGGGTGAATGATCCGGCGATAGTTTACTTTGGGTTCATTAAGCGTTAAGCCAGGTTCCGCTGAAGCTATTTGTTCGGGGCCAGTTCTTGCCGGTGCTAACTCAATCACTGATGCCACAGTTGCATCCTCGACCTGTGAGGACGCGGGCCGCTGGCGTGTGTGGGGAAACAGTGCGGCCTGTGAGGACACCAGGCCACGCCTGCCAGGCCGAGAATAACCAACTATCCTATTTTCTGTACGCAACCGGGCAGTATAAGCTTCCAGAACCGCAACAGTCTCTACTATTTTATTAATTGCCGGGTCTTTAGAACCCATTTCAACCACAATTGACTCAGAATGAATGGATTGTGCGGCTTTTTTTATAGCGGTTGTATTAGGAGTGGTCGTATAAATAAAATACAGGGCAACACCCATCACCAGCACAATAGAAGCGGCCATTGTGGTGACCCAAAGCGGGAAAAGCCTCCGTTCGGTGGCCGATTCGTTGATACGCTCGTGCAACGCACGGCGCAGTTGAGCCGTTTGTTTGGGCAACGACGCACCCGTACGCTGCAAGGCTTCGAGGCCCTCCAGAGCGTCGGCATAGAAAGGGTCTTCGAGCAGCAAACGCTCTACGCGGTGCCGGGCCAGACCGTCTAACTGCCCTGCCTGGTAAGCACGTAGTTCATTGATGGTCAGTTGATTGTTCACTTGGTCATGCAGTTTTTCAAGTTACGGCGACCGTTTTGAAGGTAGCTTTTCACCTGTTTCAGATCGAAGCCCGTAATTTCGGACACTTCGACGTATGATTTTTCCTGTAAATAAAATAGATCAACACATTGCCGCTGTTCAACGGGCAGCGTTTGCAGGCACCCATTCATGCGGCTCAGATTTTCTTCGAGGTCGAAGTCGTCTTTGTCATCCGTCAGATTCGCCCACGAGCGTTCCAGAGGTTGCGCATCGGAGTCGTCGGTCAGCACAAATCCATCGACACTTTCGATGACCACCGTTTTCCGGCTCCGCAAAATCATCAGGCAGTGGTTGCGGGCCACCGTGTGCAACCAGCTTTTGAAGTTCGTCACCTCGTGCCGACGCAAGTCCGTGATCAACTGCTCAAACAACTGCATCACGGCATCGCGGCTTTCCTCTTCGTCGTGCAAGTACTTGAAACACACGGCATAAACCAAATCCATATGCCGTTCATACAGTTCACCCAACAGGTCGAGATCGCCCGTTTCACGGTAGGCCGCAACGAATTCTGCGTCCGTTTGTGGGCGGGCGTGCAAGACTCGAAAAGGGCTAAACCGCTTTAGAAACATGCGGGACAGAATTTATTCGGGTGCAATTGGTTATGGGCTGGCATCCACTTCACAATAAAGATGCAAAACCATAACTGATTCCATACGACCATGCTCCACAAAGCAACACTTTTTCTGGGGGTCTTATTCACCACCCTGGCCTGCGCCCAAACCCGGCCCGTGTCGCGCACCCTTGTCGGCACCATTCGCGATGCCCAAACGTTCAGCCCGCTACCCGGCGTGAGTCTGCAAATCAAAGGTAAAAAGACCGGCACCACAACCGACAGTCAGGGTCGTTACCGGCTGATTATCAGCGACTCGTCGCGAACAATGATTGTTGTTTCGTTTATAGGGTATATCCGAAAAGAAATAACGCCGAAGCCCCAGGCCACGGCTATCGACATCAGCTTGCACCCCGATGCCAATGCGTTGAATGAGGTGGTGGTTACGGGATATGCCACTCAGCAACGGAAGGCCGTAACCGGGGCGGTGGCCAACGCACAGAACCCGCGGAACCAGTCGATGGGGGCGCCGATAGTTGCTTATGAGATGAGTTCCATGCACCCGGCCCCTCGTGAGGCCAACAC
>JAJAYX010000048.1 GCA_026785985.1 Rudanella sp.
ACAAACACCAAGAGGAAATTCAATACTGTTTTTGGTGCAGTTTGACACAATATTATTGTATGGACATAATCTGTTATCGCGATAGCGTCTTGCTCTTTCGCTTTCGTTGTTGATGGGAAAGCCAAACACTTCGGCTAAAGGTTGTATATCTTTCTTGTCCAAACTCATGGGTCAAAAATAGCAGATGTTGGTCGGCTTTCAAGGCATCTTTTTTGAGTAATTCGCGGCCTATTACCCAAGCCGAAGCGGATGAGTTATTTGATGCCATCCACCAGCACTGGCGCATTGAACCGGGCCGCCGGAGCGGTGATGCATCATGTGCGAGACGTGACCTTCGCAGAAGATGCCTTTCGAAGTGGTAGTCAGGCGGTGCATCGGCTTATGGGTAGCTTACATACACTGACAATCAACTTGTTAAAGCGAGCAAAGGTCAAGAATATGGTGGCACAGATTGAAGGGTTCATCGATACATTTGACACCCTGATTCAGTTTATGACACAGCAACTGATTTTATAAGAAAGCCCTGCGTTGGGTGGTTAGTTCAAGCGGTTTGTGGCCTGCCACATCTTCTGGGCGACAGGCGTTCACACCTGTGCGCGACGCGGATACCCTACGCCTTACAGAATTTGCCAGAGGCAATTCATCACAACACATGACGTTCGGGCTTTTCTTGCTAATTTTCGGCCTTGTTTTCTGCTTCATAACCCAAACAATGGCTCGTCTTTACGCTCTTCTACTTACGCTTCTAACAGCCCCCGCTTTTGCGCAGGCACCCACTCAAAACCCGCCAATATCGGCAACAACCAGTCCGCGCCTGACGGTCGAACTGATTATGCAGGACCCCAAAATGTGGGTTGGTACCTCGCCATCGGGTGCGTTTTGGGCGGAGGATGGCAAAACCCTGTATTTCAACTGGAACCCTGAAAAAGCGAAGGGCGACTCACTCTATAAAGTGATGCTGGCGGGTGACCGGAAACCTCAAAAAGTTAGCCCCACCGAACGCCGGAGCCTCCCCGACGATCCGGGCATTTATAACCGCGACCGAAGCCTGAAAATCTACGACAAAAACGGCGACCTATTCCTGGTCGACTGCCGCACATTTCTGACTCGCCAACTCACCAATACCGTTGACCGCGAAGCCAACCCGGCCTTTTCGGGCGATGAAAAAGCGGTGGTTTTTCAGCGGGGTGGCAACCTGTTTTCAATGGGGCTGGTCAACGGTGATCTCACCCAGTATACCAACTTTGATGCGGGCAGCAAACGACCCGAAACAAAGCCGAACGCCCAAGAAACAAGCCTCAAAAAAGAGCAACTGGGCTTGTTCGATGTGTTGCGCGACCGCAAAGCCAAACGCGATGAAGCCGCCCGCGTCACTAAAGCCGATCAGCCCAAACGGGCTAAACTGTTCTATACGGAGGGGCGCACCCTGATGAATCCGCAACTTAGTCCCGACGGAAAATTTGTGACGTTTGCCCTGATGAAAGCCGCAACCGGGGCCAAAACAACCCTAGTTCCCAGTTTTGTGACGGAGTCGGGCTTCACTGAAGACCTGCCCGCCCGCACCAAAGTGGGTGCGCCACTGGCTTCGTTCGAGTTGTTTGTGTATGATATTACCCGCGATACCATTCAAACCGTATCGCTCAGAAACGTGCCGGGTATCATGGACAAGATCAACCTGACGGGGGCAGCTTCGGCCTCGGCAGGGCCGACGGCCAAACCCGACACAAGTCGTAGAGCAGCCCAACGGGTGGTCTATGTCAGCAGTGTGGTCTGGTCGCCGGAGGCCACCAATCACTATGCCGTGATTGTGTTGCGGGCGCAGGACAACAAAGATCGCTGGATTATGCAGTTAGACCCCGCCACGCGCACGCTCAAACTCATTGACCGCCAACACGACGATGCCTGGATTGGTGGCCCTAACATTGGGTTTGCCAATAACCCCGGCACCCTGGGTTTTCTGGGCGATAGTCAAACAATCTATTTCCAGTCGGAAGCCGACGGGTATTCGCATTTATACACCATTAACCTGGCAACGGGCGAGCGCAGGCAACTCACGTCGGGCAAGTTTGAGGTGCAACAGGTGACGCTTTCTAAAAGCAGGCAACACTTTTTTCTGATCACCAACGAGTTGCACCCCGGCGAGCAACACCTCTATCGGATGGCCGTGACGGGTGGCCGTAACGACGGACCGCCCCGCGAACGACTTACTACCATGACCGGGGCCAACGACGTGACCCTATCCCCCGACGAAAGCACGATGTTGATTCGCCATTCCTACAGCAACAAGCCGTGGGAACTGTATTTATCAGTGAGCAGCCAACAGTTAACAGCTACCAGTAAAAAGCAAAAAGCAGTATCTTCCCCAATTGCCGAACCAATTCGTCTGACGGAATCACAAACGACCGATTTCGAAGCCTATCCGTGGCGCGAAGCACAGATTGTGACGATTCCGGCGCGGGATGGGCAAACAATTTATGCCCGGCTTTATAAACCAGAAGGCGCGGTTAACGCTACCGGAAAGGCCAATCCAGGCCGGGCCGTTGTGTTTGTGCATGGCGCGGGCTATTTGCAAAATGCCCACAAGTGGTGGAGCCAGT
This sequence comes from Rudanella sp., assembly GCA_026785985.1. Lineage (GTDB taxonomy): Bacteria > Bacteroidota > Bacteroidia > Cytophagales > Spirosomataceae > Rudanella. The sequence continues at coordinate 2,598 of JAJAYX010000048.1, forward strand.
ATTTTCGGGAGTATATGTTCCATAACCTGCTGGTCGATAAGGGGTATACCGTGCTCGACATCGACTATCGGGCTTCGGCGGGGTATGGGCGCGACTGGCGCACGGGCATCTACCGCCACATGGGCGGTAAAGACCTTACCGATCATGTCGATGCGGCTGAGTGGCTGGTGAAAAATCAGGGCGTGGATGCCAAACGAATCGGAATTTATGGCGGCTCCTACGGTGGGTACATTACACTGATGGCCATGTTCACCACTCCGGGATTTGCGGCTGGGGCGGCTCTGAGGCCCGTCACCGATTGGGCGGCCGACAATCACGGCTACACGGCCAGCATCCTCAACGAACCCCAAACCGACTCGTTGGCTTATCACCGCTCGTCGCCAATTTATTTCGCCGATGGCCTCAAAGGTCACCTGCTCATTTGCCACGGCATGGTGGACGTAAACGTGCATTATCAGGACGCAGTTCGGCTGGCGCAGCGCCTGATCGAGTTAAAAAAAGAGAATTGGGAACTGGCTTCGTACCCAATGGAAGACCACGGCTTTGTGGAGCCAAGCAGCTGGATGGATGAGTACAAACGGATTCTGAAACTGTTTGATGAGCGCTTATAAGTCTGCTACCTTTGCGCCCGAAACCATTAGATTTCCATGACATTCAATGTAAAAGAAATTATTTCTGTCACGCTGATCCTCTTCTCCGTGATCGACGTAATCGGCTCGTTACCAGTGATTATTGACCTTCGCCAGAAGGTTGGCACGATTGAGTCGGAGAAGGCCACGTTTGTGTCGGGGGTGCTGATGGTGAGTTTTCTGTTTCTGGGCGAACGGCTGCTCAACCTGTTTGGGGTCGATGTGTCGTCGTTTGCGGTGGCTGGTGCGTTGATTATTTTTCTAATCGGCCTGGAAATGATTCTGGGCCGAACAATTTTCAAGTCGGAAGTGGAGACCGGTGGGCCCGTACACATTGTGCCGATTGCGTTCCCCCTCATTGCCGGGGCCGGCACCCTGACAACCCTGATCTCGCTACGGGCCGAATATCAAACGGCCAACATTATCGTGGGCATCATTCTGAACCTGATCCTGATTTATATCGTCCTGAAATCGTCGGGATGGCTCGAAACGCGCATTGGGCCGGGTGGATTGGCCGTGTTGCGGAAAGTGTTCGGTATTATTTTATTGGCCATTTCAATCAAACTACTTAAGACCAATTTGATCACTGAGTTTTAAGTACTAGACTAGGGAAAACCAATTTTCATTTACTTAATGATAGGGTAGGGTACCAAAAAAGTCGGGCAGCACTCACAAAAGTGCTGTCCGACTTTTTTTCTCGCCGATAGGACTACTTTGCTTCTTTTAAAATAGAGTGGCCCATTTTGTCCCGCTTTGTACGGAGGTATACTTCGTTGTGCGGATTAGAAGCCACCTCAATGGGTACCGTATCAACAATTTCAATTCCGTAGCCCATCAGGCCCGCCCGTTTTTTGGGGTTGTTCGAAATCAGTTTTACTTTTCGGATATCGAGGTCGCGGAGAATTTGTGCTCCCACACCGTAGTCGCGGGCATCCATTGGCAACCCCAGTTCGAGGTTCGCTTCCACGGTATCACGGCCCATCTCCTGGAGTTTGTAGGCCTTTAGCTTGTTAATCAAGCCAATACC
>JAJAYX010000049.1 GCA_026785985.1 Rudanella sp.
AGTGTCATGGTCGAACCGTAGTAGTTTATGAATGTATCGGCAAACTTGGTTGAAGAATAAGGAGACTATGTAAACGGTCAGAAAGAACCTGCTTGACTGCCTTTTTATGGTGGTATGCAAGCAGTCGCCCATGCGGGCTCTATTGATCTGGTAGGTGGTTTATGGATCTGGTCAACCATTAAAAAAACCAGCCCCCCCCTGATTCGCTACTTCATTGTCACCACCGTCACGCCTGCGCCCCCGCGTTCCACGTGTTCGTCGGCCATGCGGCCCACCTGTTTGTAACGCCGGAGATGCGTGCGGACAAGGTTGCGCAGAATGCCGTCGCCCTTGCCGTGAACAATGCGGAGTTCGGGGTAGCCAAGCATCAGAGCGTTGTCGAAAAACTGATCGACTTCGGTAATGGCTTCGTCGCCCCGCAGGCCCCGGATGTCGAGATTGAAGCTGAAATTCATCATCTTCTCGTTCATGTCAATACCTTTCATACGGGGCTTTTCGGTTTCGCCAACAGCCTCTTTGAATACCTTCTTGCTAACTTTTTCCAATCGGTTCAGCTTGATGGTCGATTTCAGGTCGCCAATGCTCATTTCGGCATCTTTGCCCCGCATCGCCAACACTTGCCCCACAGCCGTCTGGCCCTGAATCCTAACGAAGCTACCCACGTCGATGGCCCCATTATCCGACTCAAACTCCTCTTTTTCTTTGGGTTTGGGCGGTTCAATTACCACTTCCGGGGTTAATGCTTTCTGCTCGAATTGTTGCAGTTCCTGCCTGATTTCGCGGGTCATTTCCTTGTCGGCCTTTGTCTCGCGAATTTCCCGAATGGTGTTCTCGATGCGCTGATTGGCTTCCTGTACCAGTGCTTTTGCTTTCTGCTTGGCATCGTTCAGCAGTTGTTTCTGGTTGTTGTCGAGCTTGGTTTTCAGGGCCGTATATTCAGCTAATTGCTGGGCGGCTTTGCGCGAGTTAATGCCGATTTCGATGTTCTTTTCGGCAAACACCTTTTTCTCGATGTCCAACTCCTTAATTAGCTTCTCGAAGTTCACCTGTTGGGTGCCGAGTTTCTCCTTGGCCCGCTCGATCACAGGGCGGGGCAAGCCGATTTTCTGGGCAATCTCGAACGCAAACGAGCTGCCCGGTCGACCAATTTCCAGTTGGTAGAGCGGTTCCAGGTGCTCGCCATCAAACCGCATGGCCCCGTTGACAAGGCCCGCCGTTTTGTCGGCAAACACTTTCAGGTTGGTATAGTGGGTGTTAATAACCCCGTAAGCCCCCGACTTGTTAAGGTCTTCCAGGATGGCTTCGGCAATGGCTCCACCCAAACCCGGTTCCGTTCCCGTTCCGAATTCGTCGATCAAAAACAACGAACGTTTGTTGGCCCCCACCAGAAACTGTTTCATGGCAGTAAGGTGCGAACTGTAGGTACTGAGGTCATTTTCAAGCGATTGCTCGTCGCCAATGTCGATGAACAGGTTTTGGAAAACACCCATCTCGGAGTACTCGACCATGGGTATCAGCATTCCGCACTGCAACATATACTGAACCAGGCCGATGGTTTTGAGCGCAATGGACTTACCACCCGCGTTGGGGCCGGAGATAATCAGAATCCGTTGTTTCTCGTCTAAGCGCACGGAGAGCGGTATTACTTTTTTGCCCTCGGCTTTCGCTTCGGGTTTTTGAAACGACAGATGCAGCAGTGGGTGGCGGGTATTTGTCCAGTCAACAAGGGGGCGGTTATGCACAATCGGCATCCCGGCCTCAATCTGAATGGCAAAGCGGGCTTTGGCCCGGATAAAGTCAATTTGGGCCAGGAAATTAATGGCCCGTTTCAGCCCCTCCAGATGCGGACGCAACTGGTTGGTGAGGGCAAGCAGGATACGGTGAATTTCGCGCCGTTCGGCATATTCCAGTTCCCGAATTTCGTTGTTGGAATCGAAAACCTCAGCGGGTTCCAGATAGACTGTTTGACCCGTGTTCGACTCATCATGCACAAAGCCCTTGATTTTGCGTTTGTGTTCGGCGGCCACCGGAATCACCAGTCGACCCCCGCGCACGGTGAGGCCGAGGTCGTCGGGAATCCAGCCATTTTGCCGGGCCTGCCGGAGTATAGAGTCAAGCTGTTTGCGCAGGTTAGCCTGCTCCGAAATAATCTGTTTGCGAATGCGCGCGAGTTCGGGGGAGGCCGAGTTTCGAACGTGGCCCCGGTCGTCGATAATCTGGTCGAGGGAGGCCAGCAGGTTCTGATCGAGGGCCACCGGCCCCGCTAATTCCTTTAAAAAAGGGAATTGATTTTCCTCGCGTTTAGCCAGAAACGTGAGGCAGGCCTGCACCGTTTTCAGGGCCAGTTTCAGCTCAAAAAAGTCTTCTTCGGTCAGGGCCATCCCTTCAATTCGGGCTTTGGTCAACTGCTCGCGAACGTCGATGTAATTGGACTGGGGAAACTCCGATTCGTACTGGACAATCTGCTTAAATTCAGCGGTTTGCTTCAGTAGTTTATCAATGAGCGGGTGATTGTCGGTAAAACGTATTTTGTCCACGTAGTCCTGGCCCAGCGGGCTGATACAGGCTTGTTTGAGGAGTTCGCGGATTTTATCGAAGCCTAATTTTTGTTCGAGTGTATTGGGGTACAGCATTCAGGAGAACGGGAGTTAAACGAAATATCCTTTCGTATAACCTAAAACGGGCTTTGTCGGTTCGGCGTTAATGAGTGTGCCGTTTTAGGAAAATTCCGTTCGTTTGGGCTGTTTCAATCCATTCGCCAACCAGAACGGGAATGCGTTCAACCACCTCAGAGCCAAACAATGCTTCGGTGACGAGACCCATATAGAGCATGTCTATGATTCGACAGAGGATACGAACGGCCACATTCCCACCATGTAAAATGATCGTCGATCATCAGGTAATGACCAACAGGTTTACCCAGATAATCTGCTGCTTCTCTGAGCCCCATCCACACGCCGGGAAAGCGTCCGCACAGGTAACCCCTGATGGGTAAAAGACGTGAGTAATCTTGGATCGTAATTAACCGTATAACCCTGGCTGTTGGCTTCTATGAGTATGTTGATGATGCAAGTAAAATAAGCGTAGTTTTTCTTGTCTTCTTTCTGCTTGTTCATGGGCAACAAACAGCGCGGATTATGCTTTTCTAAGAGTTGCTGAAATAATTGTGCTGCTGTTTGGGCATTCATCAATTGAGGTTCAATAATGGTGTTGAGTACGTTAGCCCGATGCGTAAAATAGTCAAGCAGAAGCGAAACAAATTGGGTAATACCTTGTTCATTTCGCAATTCTGTTGTGGCTAAACCATCGGTTGTATAAGAGGCTATGATAGCGTCAACAGTAGGGATTTTTATTTTTTTGGTAGCCTTATCTGTTTAGCCAATTTTTTGGCCAATTCATTTAACGTTAGCCCAGAAATCAAGTGGTTGAGTAAGAAACTTAGGATTTGGTTTCATGAAGTCGTTGTTGATATTCACGGATGAGATCAATTAATTCGACGTTGACGCACGTACAAATTGATTCTAACTCCATGAGGTCTAATCGGCGTTCCCCATTTTCATATTTGCTCACAAATGATTGCGGGACCTGCAAACAAGTCGCTAACTCACTCTGTGTCAGGTTTGAGTTGACCCTGAACTGGTATAAAAGCTCAAGCAGTATTTTGTGCTGCTTTGAATGAAGCGATTTTTTCACGGACTCAAATGTATCAGACCAAAAAATATATCCCAAAATCGGATAATTGGTCGTGGTTCAGTATATTAGACAACATGAACGAACCACTTGTACAATACCAGATCGAAGGCTTCGATTATCAGACCTACACTGCTCCCAGCGCTCAACTACTGAAATGGATTGGCAACAAACAACGGTTTGCTGAGTCAATTACCAGTTTCTTTCCGAAACGATACAATGCTTACACAGAACCTTTTTTGGGTAGTGGGGCTGTGCTAGCAACAGTAGCTCCAAAAAATGGTGTCGGTGCTGATGTGTTTAAGCCACTAATTGACATCTGGCAGACATTGAAGAGCAACCCGCAAATAGTGGTTGACTGGTACACGGAGCGATGGAACTGGATTGGAAGAATTGGCAAAAAAGCAGCTTACCAACAGACTTTAGCGACTTATAATGCCAGTCCGAACGGGGCCGATTTTTTGTTTCTCACCCAGGCCTGTTATGGAGGTGTTGTTCGTTTTCGGAAAGCAGACGGATTTATGTCAACGCCTTGCGGAATACATGACCCAGTTAACCCGTCTGCTTTTAAAAAAAGGGCAATAGAATGGCATGGGCGCATAAAAAACACATCGTTTCGGTGCGCCGACTACCGGGAAACATTCGCTCAGGCAAAAGCAGGAGACCTCATCTATTGTGACCCTCCCTACTCGTTTAGCCAGGCTATTCTGTACGGTGCCCAGAGTTTTGATCTTACCGAATTACTGCGGGAGATTCAGTTCGCAAAAGGGCGTGGTGTTCAGATAGCCCTAAGCATTGATGGTGATAAAAAATCGGGCGATTTCATCTGTGACCTTCCCATTCCTGCTCACCTATTTGAGCAGGAATATAGCGTTAACGTTGGTCGGTCAATGCTTAGGCGTTTTCAAATGGAAGGGCAGACGCTGGAAAATGAATTGGTTTCTGATCGGCTACTGTTAACTTACTGAGCAATCTCTCCTATTGAAAGCCATTACCTAAAAATCAGATTAACAGACTTTTAACTTTTGATTAATACGCATTTAAAGGTAGAGCGCGTTTTTTGGGCTTACGTTATGAATAAACGCTGAGTTCATCACAATGGAAACTTTAGTTCTTACAGCCACATCAATTCTGAGTTTTGGCACCTTGCCCCTTCAAGCGCGGGCAAGAGCTTTTTACGTGATTTTTTTGCATATGTTGCTCATGCTTACCGTGGGGTCGTTGGCTTATCGAACCTTGAGTAGAGATGGAACCCTGCTGGTGCCTCTCGTTGACGGCTGGTCTCGCTCACCCCTCATGCAACTAACAAACTTCCGGGCCTATAGCTTACTGGCTGTCAGCCTACTGATAACAGGCAGCATTAGCCTGATAAAAGCACGAATTATTGGAGCAACACCCCCTGTTTCACCCGTCGGCGGGTCGTTTTCTGATTCGTCGTACTGCTGCCTGATGATGCTCTGGATTCACCTGTCGGCGGTTCTCGCACTGGTCTTGCTTTAGGGCTTCATGACGCCCAATTGATTCCCTTTTATCCGCAACTCTCCCCCCGATGCCACGTTGGTAATCAGGCGATTGGGTCTGATCTCATCCAACTGTACCCCACTCGAATCGCGAACGATGGCCCGGAGCGTCCCGCAGGTATAAGCGTTTAGTATGGCAAAAGCGCGGTTTTCGGTTTGCATACTGAGCGTGCCGGAAACCCGGATTTTCTCGGTGATGAGCCGGGCATGGTGTGCTATCAGGCTCAGTTGGTTCGTCTCAAAACCGCTGACTTTAACCCGGACATTATTCACGGATAAACTGCTCAACGCAGGCAGATTCAGCACTAAAGCAGTGCGGTAATACTCCCACTCTTTGTCGATTGGGCCATCCCAGCCGTTGTCTTTCGTCTTAAACACAACCAGCAGCGTGTCGCCCCGTTGGGTGGTGACGAAGCGATGGCCTGTGAGATCCGGGTCGAGCAGGGCTTGTGACTTTGCGTTCTGTTGTAAGTGAATCACGAATCCTGGTGTTCCCGAAATACGAACGTGCCGCAGGGCGGGTAGGGAGTTAACCACGAAATTCTGGTAGGGATTACTCCAGTCAATTCGGTCGTACTGTTGTTTCAACAGACCATCTACCGACAGCATTCCGGTGAGCGAAATAATGGCCAGCAGGCACAGAAGTTTGATGCTTGTTTTCATGCGTTAGTAAAGGTTTGGGCGATGAATTGCTGATACCGGGTTTCCAGTTCCTTAAGGTCGATGCCTAGCAGATAGAGGTTGCGGAACACAACGGGCAGGTCGTTTTCGAGGAAGCTTTCCCGGCGATAGACTTTGATTTTTTCGGGTGCATCGTCGGCGGGGAAGAACCCAATGCCGCGTTTGTTGGCGATAATGGCCTTTTGACTCAGGAAATCGTAGGTGCGCATCACCGTGTTGGGGTTCACTTCGAGTTCGGAGGCAAGGTCGCGCACCGAAGGGATTTTGTCGCCGGTGGGCCAGCGGCCCAGCAAAATCTGCTCGCTGACGTACTCAGCGATTTGCAGATAGATGGCTTGTTTATCGCGAAATTCCATAGCTCAAACCTCTCGTTCTTTAAGTCGGAAATAAGCCACGGCATACAGCAAACCCACGGCAGCAATGCCCACACCCCAGCGGATAATGTCGCCAATGGGCTGAGGGAGAGTGAGATAGTGACCATGCACCGAAAGTTTATTGTTGTACGCCCAAACATCAGCAAACGGAAATGCCTGAAAGGGTCTTGCGTCGTCCAATAGTACGTTAACCAATTGGTTGTTCAGAATAAAACTACCCCCAAACAAAGTCATTCCCACACCTACACCAACAATCAGTGGGTATTTTCTGAACAGAAGCGTGGCGGCCAATGAGAAAGGGTGAAGCAGAACCCACACAGCCCAAATGGGTGTGCGAAGCAAGTCGGCATAATCAAATAGTTCGACAGTGCGGGGGATATTATTTTTGGATAGGTAGCTTAATTCCTCCGCAGACCACGTTTTATGATTGATATAGTACGTGCCGAATACGTCGATCAGGGAAAAAAAGCCAACAAAACAGACCATGAATAACAGGCCTGACACCAACCACAGCTGCAGCCATTTCTCGAACAGCGAAGCAGGCACCATAAATAAGGACAATCCCTGATCCCGTTTATTATACACCGAAGCAATGGCCACCGTAAAAAGGGGCCAAATAATCAGGGATAAACTCAAAAACCCTATTGCGCGGTTCGCCTGTAGAGAATCAGGGTAGGCACTATACCCTAAGAAGAACATCGTGGCGGCCTGCGTAGCAAAGAGCGTACCCAATGCCGCCGTTAGTCCTGCCTTGTCTTCCTGCCAATATTTCCGAAGCAATCGCCCGAAACGGGCCGAAGCAAATGTCTGATTCATGAGTGGGCGTAGGGTTGAGTTTCGAGAGAAAATAACTGCTGAATGCGGGCGGGATGGGCTTGTACGGCGTTGTAGAGCCGTTCGAGGTCAAGGCGACCGCTTCGGTAATCGGTTAATTCGTCGGGCCGGTTTTCGGTGACGACGGCATAGCCAACTACCACCCGTTCGGAATGCAGAATTGGTGGCAAACCCGTTAGGTCAGGCACCAACCCAAACCAAAGCCGGTCGGTGATGGATTCTACACTCGCGTTGAGGACTACACCGATGCTGCCGTTGGGTTTCTCGCCCAGAATCACAATCGGGTCGATCAGGGTTTCGAGGTCGCGCACCTGATGGGTCGAAATGATGATGGTTCGGTGTTCGTGGGCGGCCCCGGCTACCAACCGCCGAAACTGACTTTTCGAGGGAATATCGAGGCCATTGGTTGGCTCGTCGAGTAGCAACAGAGCCGTGTTGGTGGCAAGGCCAAAGCCGATCAGCACCTTCTTTTTCTGGCCGTAGGACAGTTCACTTAGTTTTTGCGTATCGGGCAAACCGAATTCGGCAAGGTAGCCCGCAAACTGCGTGTGACCGAAGCGGGGATAAAATGGCGCGTTCGATTTCACGAATGTGCGGATCGATACAGGTGGCACATAGAATTCTTCGGGCAGCAGAAAAACATCCTCCAAAAAGGCGGGTTTCCGGTTGCCGGGGGTGTGCTGATTCACGCGGACGGTGCCTTGTTTGGGGAAAAGTAAACCGGCCATGAGCCGGAGCAGCGTGGATTTTCCGGCTCCGTTTGGCCCCAACAGACCAAAAATGGTGCCGGGCGGCAGGGTCAGCGAGAGACCATCGTAAATAAATCGGTTGCGGGTATAGCCGAACTTCACTTCGTTCAATTGGATCATGTGGCTATGCTGTTTTAGTGTATTAGATAAATAGTACACTGCAATACTACGACGATTGATTGTGGTTTGTCAAGGATTTAAAGAGATTTATTTTCTGGCTGACTCTGCACAGTTGCCCGTTCCCCTGCTTTGGGCTATTTTTGACCCAGTCAAACGAAACCCTATCTCCACCGACAAGATCTTCGGAACTACCAAACCGCCGGTGCGACGGGTATTTTATAGCCAATGAATTTACTGAATGGAAAAGTCGCGCTCATCACGGGTGCGTCGCGGGGCATCGGACGAGCCATCGCTCAACGATTTGCCCAGGAGGGCGCTCATGTCGCTTTCACCTATCTGTCGAGTGTGGAAAAGGGACTGGCCCTGGAAGAAGAACTTCGGGCGTTTGGTGGTACTGTGAAAGGCTACCGCTCGGATGCGTCGGATTATAAAGCCGCCGAAGACCTTATGGCTGCCGTGATTGCCGATTTTGGCACGGTCGATGTACTGGTGAACAACGCGGGAATTACTAAAGATGGGTTGTTGATGCGGATGTCCGAAGAACAATGGGACAGCGTTATCACCGTTAATCTAAAGTCGGTCTTTAACCTGACCAAGGCGGTTATCAAACCCATGATGAAAGCCCGGTCGGGGTCCATTATCAACCTCACGTCGGTGGTGGGTATCCGGGGCAACGCGGGGCAAGCCAACTACGCAGCCTCGAAAGCAGGAATCATCGGCTTCACCAAGTCGGTGGCCCTCGAACTGGGGTCGCGGAACGTGCGGTCGAATGCCATTGCGCCGGGTTTTATCGAGACAGAAATGACCGGCGAAATCAACGAAAAAGCCGTGGAAGAGTGGAAACAGCAGATCCCGCTGAAACGGGGCGGTCAACCCGAAGAGGTGGCTGATGCCTGCGTATTTTTGGCTTCCGATTTATCGCGCTACATCACCGGGCAGGTTTTGCAGGTCGATGGGGGCATGTTAACTTAATATGAACGTCATCTTCCAATCGTCGCCCTGGTGGGTGTTGGTGTGTTTGCTGGTGGGTGCGGTATATGCCGCTGCCCTGTATCAACCTGTTCCGGGCACCAACGATACGGTGTCTGCCTGGGATCGAAATGTCCGGTATGGGCTGGCCGCGCTCCGGTTCGTAGCCGTTAGCCTGCTGTGTTTTCTGCTGGTTAACCCGCTGATTCGCAGCATTCGGACACTCACCGAAAAACCCAAAGTGGTGCTGGCTATCGACAACTCGGAGTCGGTGGCTGCTGCAGGTCGCCCGGCTCTGAATGCTGCCCTCAGCAACCTGCAAACGCTTCGTCAGCAACTAGCCGGTGAGGGGTTGGATATTTCGGTGCGCACCCTCGGCGATACGACGACAGAAGCCGATTTAGTGAAGATTCCGTTCACGCAACGAGCTACGAACCTGTCGGGTTTGTTGGCCAATATTCGCAACGATTACGAAGGTCGTCACCTTACGGACGTGGTGCTGATTACGGATGGTATTTTCAATCAGGGCTTGTCGCCGACGTTCGGGCAGTATCCGTTTGCCGTTCACACGGTGGGCTTGGGCGATACCATTCCCAAGCGCGATATTGCGGTTAAGGGCGTGGTAGCCAATCGGATAGCGTATCTTGGTAATCAGTTTCCGATTCAGGTGGAGGTAACGAGCAACGGGTTTCAGGGTCGGGCCGGCACCGTGGTCTTGCGGCAGGGTGGGCGAGAGGTGGGCCGTCAGACGGTATCGTTTGGGGCTGCTCAGACATTTGGAGCGGTGACGTTTCAGACCACGGCGACCCAAAAAGGGGTGCAGCATTTTGTGGTCGAGGTGATTCCGCAGGCAGGTGAGTTCAGCACCAAAAACAACCGGCAGGATGTCTATCTCGACGTGATCGACGGGCGCGAAAAAGTCCTGCTGCTCGGTCTGAATCCGCACCCCGATCTCAAAGCCATTCGGAGTATTCTGGAACGCAACCAGAATTACGAACTCGATGTGCGGGTGTTAATCGGCAGCGAAACCCCACCCCCAACCGACAAAAAATACGACCTGATTATTCTGCATCAGATTCCCGATAACGCCGGGGCGAGTGCCAACGTCGTGCAGTTGTTGATGAGTAATAACAAGACAACACCGATCCTGTTTGTGTTGGGCAATCAATCGTCGGTGGCCCCGTTTAACACGCTCAACCCGGTGATGCAGGTGACGGCTCAACCTGGTCAGAGCGACAAGGTGACGGCTCGCTACAACGATGCCTACAAGCAACTGAACCTTGATCCGGCGCGTCTCGAAATCATTTCCAAACTGCCCCCGCTCTCGGTTCCCTACGGCGATTTTAAGCTGATGCCGGGCAGCGAAGTGGTGCTGTGGCAACAGGTAGGCAGTGTG
>JAJAYX010000050.1 GCA_026785985.1 Rudanella sp.
CCGGCAGTCGGAGATCGAATCGAAAATCATTTATTCGATTTTCCAGAAACGACCCAAACGCGCTGATATCTACTGGTTTGTCCACGTCGATACGACCGACGACCCCTACACAATGGAGTATAAAGTGAACACCATTGCTCCCGACGATGCCTACAAAGTGACCTTCCGGCTTGGCTTCCGGGTCGAGCAGCGCATCAATTTGTTTTTCAGCAAGGTGATCGAAGACATGGTGCGTAACAAGGAAGTGGACATTACGAGCCGCTACGAATCGCTGAACCGGCAAAACGTGATTGGTGATTTCCGGTTTGTGGTGCTCGAAAAATTCCTGTCGTTCGAGAACGACCTGCCCTTCCGCGAACAGGTGATTATGAACCTCTATTTTAGTGTCAAAGGCTTCACCACTCCCGAAGATCGCTGGTTCGGCCTCGACAGCAGTTCCGTCAAAACCGAAAAAGTACCGCTGGTTATCAGACCAGTAGAGAATGTAAAATTGAAACGAATTCAACCGTCGTAGAGACGCAATATGTTGCGTCTCTACAAATCATTAAACCATGAACTTATTGATTACCGGCGGTGCCGGATTTGTTGGGGCCTCGCTGGCCATTGCGTTAAAGAAAAATTACCCCGATTACACGATCTATGCCCTCGATAACCTCAAACGGCGCGGGTCTGAACTGAGCCTGTCGCGGTTGAAAGCGGCTGGCATCGAGTTTATGCACGGGGACATTCGGAGCAAAGAAGATTTTGATGGTCTGCCCGCTGTCGATACCGTAATCGAGGCCTCCGCCGAACCTTCGGTGCTGGCTGGACTGGATGGTACGCCTGATTACCTGATCAACACCAACCTGTTTGGCACGGTCAACTGCCTGAACTACGCCCTCAAACACAAGGCGAACTTCGTCTTTCTGTCCACAAGCCGGGTTTATCCGATCAAGACCATTGAGACTCTGAACTTTGCCGAAACCGAGACGCGCTTTGTTTTGACCGATGAGCAGCCGGTGCCGGGTGTGTCGAGCCGGGGCATTGCCGAAGATTTCCCGCTGACGGGGGCGCGGTCGCTGTATGGCACCACCAAACTGGCTTCGGAACTGCTCATTCAGGAATACAACGAGTTTTATGGCCTGAAAACCGTCATTAACCGTTGCGGAGTAATTACCGGCCCGTGGCAAATGGGCAAAGTCGATCAGGGGGTGATGGTGCTTTGGATTGCCAGGCACTATTTCGAGCAGCAACTGTCGTACATCGGCTACGGCGGCACGGGCAAACAAACCCGCGACATGCTCCACATCGACGATCTTTACCGCCTGATCGACTGGCAATTACACAACCTCGATGCGGTGAACGGTGAGATTCTGAACGCGGGCGGCAGTAACGAAAGCAGTGCGTCGCTACAGGAACTGACCCGGATTTGCCAGGAGGTAACGGGCAAAACCATCCCGATCAATCCGTGACCGAAAACCGGACCGCCGATATCCGGCTCTACATCACCGACAACACCAAAGTGACGCAAATGACCGGCTGGAAACCCGAAAAAGGCATCCGCGAAATCGTGACCGATATTCACGCCTGGCTCAACGAAAACCGGGCTGCCCTGGAACCGATTTTGACATAAATGGTACTTAGGTCACTGCTTTACCCAATTACCAATTCCCCCATATCAATGGATCAATTATCAACATCGTTTTCTCCATCGACTCGACTCCGACCGCCGTTGGCCTGACTCAAAACGTGCAGTGATGATTGTAGCCGTTGTACTTTCGATGCTGATTATGATGTTCTTTGTCGGGCCGGTGGGCAAATTTGTCAACGAACACCCCAGCATTCAGATGCTCGGCCTGTCGTTCCTGATTATGATCGAGTCCATGCTCATTGCCGAGGGAGCACACCTATCGGAAGTTATTTTCTTCGGTAATCCGATTGGCTCTGTTCCCAAAGGCTACCTGTATTTTGCCATTGCATTCTCGCTTATCGTGGAAGTATTGAACATCAAACTGCGCAAAAAGCAACTCCACGGCTACGGCGAAGAAGCCCATAACGAAGGAATAATTTAATGCCCCTACACGATCAACTTCAGGATATTCTCGATAGCCTCGGCGGTTTTGGGCCGGTGGTGTGGTTGAGTGTGCCCTTTTCGGTAGGGCTGGTACTCGATTTGGTGTTGACCCACCAGTTGGGGGTAGAACGGGCCAAAAAATGGCTGGCGGGGTTCACGGCTCTAAGCCTGACTATTGCGGCACTTTGGGCCGTGTTGACTCCTGAACGGGGCTTTTTGTTCCTGCATCTGTTGTTCTTAGACAATCAGGCGATCTTCGTCCAGGTCATTGTCTCAATTACAGCCATACTGATAATTGCCTATAATCATTTCTCCATTCCTCTTTCCTCCCTTCCTCCCCCTTCCCCCCACCTCATCCTCGGTCTCACCATCGGTCTGTTTTTGCTGACCACCTCCGTCAACCTGCTGGCTATTTACCTGAGCCTGGAATTAGTGTCGGTGAGTTCCTATTTGCTGACGGCGTTGAGTGGGTCGC
>JAJAYX010000051.1 GCA_026785985.1 Rudanella sp.
GTCGTAGGCTATATTAGTTAAACCGTAATTGTACCTTATGTCCAACGCAATCCTTCTTTGTTTAAATGGAAACTCAAAGCCTCCACCCATCTGAATGCCGGTTTCTACGCGCTTAAAACCTCCACTTAAATTTTCAAACAAAAGTTTGGTAGAATGATCTGCAATTTTGCTGTTTCCACTAAGGTTATAGGCAATGGATGGACCGGCATTCACATAAAATTTGCCCATATGAAAACGAGCCAGCACCGGTAATTCTAATGTATTTAAATGAAGGGTTGATTCGTGGGTGGTTAATGGATTATTAGCTTTTAGTTGCCCCCCCTTCCTAATAAAATATAGCTCGGAAACAAGTGAAAAACTGGGCGTAATACCCGCTTGAAATGACACACCGGCCTGTATACCGTTAGCTGATTTCTTATAATCAGCCAAGGCACTGTTAGATCCACCGTAGTTGACGTTTGTACTCACCACATTCACCATTAAGTCGAGGTAGGTTTTTGCCGTTTTCTCGCCATCGTTTATTTTGTTTGATTCTGACCCTTTAGTTTGACCAAATGCGGCTGATGATAGGAAAATCATACCTAGTATGAGTCCTTTTTGTACATTTTGCTTAATGATTTTTTATGTTTTAAATTATTTAACTGAGGCAAAACTATATGTGTGAGTATGGGCCTGCAATTCAACTATGCCAAGGAGGGGATAATGTCTGCAAACAGGTGATTTTAGCCTACGAAGTTTCAGAAAGGGGTAGTGATAAAATAACCGCTGATGTTGTATCATCACTCTATGAGCAGCGAAGTCAGACACTATAGTTGCTCCTGATGTAGCAGCGTCAACCTACGTAAAAATGGACGCTCAGCCCAAGGGCGATCCCGTTACCATTGCTGGACTGCCCGTTTTATGGCACCATCAGTGAGGTAGCTCAACAACGGGCTGAGCGCTATGAGCCAGTGGAGGGACTCTTGCTCATAGCGCACTTCGTTGCGCGGTGTTCAACGGGTAACCGGTGTGAGCCGACCGACGACCAGTAAGTTGATTAAAAAATGCTATAGATGCCCCTTTAGGGCATTCGCTGCCAGCCGAATAGCAACGTATTGAAACAGAGGTTGATGAGATTCGGGCCGATTTCTATGGTTCAAACAAGGGTTGGCGTATAATATTTGTCATATTTTTCGCCCCTTGCTACTACCGCGTATAGGCGATGGATGAGCGGTCCGCCGCCCGGTTTGTTGCGGATGGCATTGAGCACCAACATTTTGTTTTTGCCTTCTTTGACTTTGCGTTGGTAGTAATCCTGTAGTTCGCCCTTGGCTCGGATGGCGGCCATCGCACCCAAGTGCAACAATGCCTTCAGTCGTTTGCGGACGGTCGGCCGCTGCCGCGTGCTGACTCACGCCGGGCCTACCCCGAACGCTACTACCGGACTGGTAGTTGAAGGGAGCAACACCAGCGTGGCAAGCCATTTTTTTGGGGTCAGTGCTACTTTTCATCTCATTGGTAGCGATCACTACTTCAGTGGCCGTCGCTGTGCCGATGCCAGGCACCGAAATTATCAGTTCAAAGAGCCGTTTGAGATGTTCGTCAGCTTGAACGACTTCATCAATGGCTTTGTCGATGGCCTTACGGTCTTTGTCAATGGCTGCCAGGGACGCTTTACAGCTTTTGTGAAGTTGTTTCTGAAGCGATGGATTGACAAAGCTCTGGCTTTCGGCTAAGGGGCTGGCCAATTGGTTGTAGATCTGGATAAGTCGCTGACGAGTAGCACTTAAGAAGGCTAGCTGTTGCACTACAGCACGGGGTGGCTCCCACAAGCGGAGTTGATCGCGGAAGCGAAAGGCGTATTCAGCGATCCGCTGGGCATCAATGCTGTCGGTTTTGCCCCGTTGCAGACCGCCCGCTTCTTTGATTTGCAGTCGGATGGCCGATGCCACTGCTTTCTAACCAAATGGGAAAGCGAAGTTTGTGAAGGAAATCCAGCAGGTGGGCGTTATAGATACCGCAGGGCCGCCTATGCGGTGTGTTCCATGCAGAAAACCGCTTCGGTGGGCTTCCAGTCAGGCAGCGTTTTCAGCAACCGCAGGGCCGTTTTGATGCCTGCAAGCGAGTTGGGATTGCTGGTTTGGAGAACCATTTTTTTACCATCGTAAACGGCCCAGTCTAAACCGGCCGACCGGAGTCGTAGCTTTGGCAATGTCGATACCGATGTAATAGCAAATGTCCATGACAAGGAGTAAGTTTAGGGTGAGTAAAGAACGACTTGCAGTGCTGTTCGATACCTTACTAACGGTCGGACGGCCGATGCCGCCTGGTGTCCCACATTTCTATACGAACCTTTGCAAGTAAGAACAGAGGGGTACACTGCGCCCCTGAAACCGGACCACTTTGTTGAATAACGAAATTATTAGTTGTTCGTGTTTCCCGCTTGGTTTGGTCTCTTTTCTTCCCCTTTAAACACCTGTTCCGGCGTTTGATAAGCCAGAGACTGATGAAAACGCCGGAACAGGTGTAAAATTCGAAATAGGCCCTCAAACCTGCCTCCAATTCCCAGCCATCGGCATAAGCTTTCACGGGGCCGCCCGTGCGGGTAAATATCCTCGTACTTGACTGTCCGCCAAAGACGTTCTACAAAAATATTGTCGATAGCCCGGCCTTTGCCATCCATCGAGATTTGGATAGTAGCATCCAGCAGTACGGCTGTAAAGATATCGGCCGTGAATTGGCTACGGCACGGGCCGCCCCGCTTGATCCGAATTGAAGAGAGCAGGAGCCGGATACACTGTCAACGTGTCTTTCAGTACCTGACTACACCAATCAGCCGTCATGGTATTGGAAATCGACCAGTTGAGCACATACCGGCTATGTTGGGCTTGCAACAGTACACTGGAGATTTTTCTCAGACAGCCATCGGGGAGGTGTAAAAATAAGATTCTTGTCGAGTAGGGGTCTGGTAATTCAAGCTTCAATGTTTCCGCCGACGATTATACCGCAGCGGCGGACCGTCAGCCCTCGATGTACTCGAACGTGGCCACCCGGCCCGCGGCCCGCGTCTGAAAATCAACATGGTTCACCAGCTCACTTTTGAACGGCTTA
>JAJAYX010000052.1 GCA_026785985.1 Rudanella sp.
CTACTTTGTCGCCCCGTTCGAGCCGAATGTCGGCACGGGTCAGGATGCGTTTGGGGCCGTAATGCTTCGTGATGTCGTCTAAATGCAGAATATGACGGCCCGGCTGAGTCGAGAACTGGAACTTGAAGTTCACCCGCGCCGACTCGTCAATCACATCATCAATTCGGTCCATCCGGGCGAGTTGTTTCACCCGGCTTTGGGCCTGCTTGGCTTTGGTAGCCTGGGCTTTGAACCGCTCAATAAACCGCTCTGTTTGCCGAATTTTAGCCTGTTGGTTTTCAAAAGCCCCCTTCTGAATCTCGTTCCGAAGGGCTTTCTCTTCTAAGTAAAACGAGTAATTCCCCGAATACAAATTGAGTTTGGCGTTGGCCACCTCCACGGTCACATCAATCACGTTATCTAAAAACTCGCGGTCATGCGACACCACAATCACGGCGCCCTCGTAGGTCTGAATATACTTTTCCACCCACTGAATCGACGGAAGGTCGAGGTGGTTGGTTGGTTCGTCGAGCATGAGCAGGGAGGGCTTCTGCAACAGCAGTTTAGCCAGCATCACCCGCATTCGCCACCCGCCCGAAAACTGCCGGAGTGGTTTCTGGAGGTCTTCGGTTGAGAAACCAAGCCCCTCCATAATCTCTTCGGCCCGCGACTGCACGGTATAGCCATCCAGCGCTTCGAACTCCTCCTGCGCCTTGCCAAGCTTGTCTACCAAATCGTCGGTGTAGTTGGTCTCCATTTCGTGCAAAAGCTCATCGATTTGGGCCTGAAGCGCATTTTGCCGCTCAAATGCCTGCATCGCTACCGACAGAATGGAGTCGTCGGTCTGGTAGGAAAGGAGGTCCTGGTTGAGAAAACCGATGGTCACATCACCCGCTTTGGAGATTGTGCCCCCATCGATTTGGTATTCGCCGGTGATGATGCGGAGAAGCGTTGACTTGCCGGTTCCGTTAAGGCCGATCAATCCGATCTTCTGATTTGGTTTTATATGCAGGGAAGCGTTATCATACAAGGCTCTGCTTCCGAGGTAATACGATAGGTTCGTGATGGAAATCATGCCGCAAATTTACGAAAAAACAGGCCGGTAGAGACGCAAAATTTTGCATCTCTGTTACCATCCCATTATATTTGCGTTCTATTTCGGTATCATTGTTAGCTGTTCGTTGCTACTTGTTCACTGAAATTTGCCTCCTTAGCTCAGCTGGTAGAGCACTTCATTCGTAATGAAGGGGTCGTAGGTTCAAGTCCTATAGGAGGCTCTTGATAATCAGGCAGTTACGATAAAACGTAGCTGCTTTTTTTGTGTGGTTGCAATGAAATATGCAATAGATTTTACCTTGTTAGCGCTGTTTGTTGTTGCTCCGTACTACTCAACTAAGCCTGATAAAACCAATTTGAATAACTTTTGAACATAGGGAAACGTCAACCCATTTACAAGCCAACAGGGTAGCCGAGCAAGAGCTACACTCCCCATGCCCTGAATTATGGGCCCGGTTAAGCCACTGACCGCAACAATTCGGCATGACGGGATACCGGAATCCGAAGTTGTTCTAATTCTTTCTTAGCCTTTTGATAGGCTACTGTCCGGTTATAGTTGCGTTGGGCATTGAGCCAGAAAGAAGCATTCACTTCCAAAGCCGTTTCGAGCTTCATTGCCAAAGCCAACGAAACGCTTCTTTTGCCGTGAATCAGCGCGTTAACAAAAGCAGGGCTAACCCCGACCTGGGTTGCCAATTCCTTCTGAGATAAACTACGAGCCTCCAATTCATCCAATAGCATTTCGCCGGGGTGAATGGGTTCGGCCAAGAAAAATTCCTTTCCGTTCTGGTCAAGTAACATTAGTGATAGTCAGTTAGCTGTTCTACTTCGATAATCTCTATTTCGTTTGTGTCGGTCTGAATCGAGAAAACTATCCGATACTGCATATTCACCCGAACGGCAAATTTGCCCACCAGGTCACGCTTTAACGGATGAAAATCCAGCGACTTACTTTGTCCTAACTCGACCGTTGACGGTGCTGCCTGTAGCTTGCCTATCGTTTTGCGGTAGGCTTTCAATACCAACTCAGTAAGAGGTTGCTTGCCTGAATACGACCCTTTAGCCCAACCTTCTAACTGTTTATTTCTGAATGTTATCGTCATTGCTTAGGCAAAGGTAAAAATAAACCACACTGGTTAATATTGTAAACGCGTAATCTGGCTGGCCTCATAAGACTGTTAGGGTATTTGGCGACCTCATCATCGAAAGTGCTTAAATAACTCCAGTAAAGCCCCTGCTCATGCCGAGTGTGGAGATGGCCGGGACGCAAATTGTACGTTTCTACAAGTATCTAACCGCTCATCACTAACCTGTTGACCAGATTTTAGAACCGCCTATTTTTACTGGCAAACAAACTAAACAACTCGGTTTTGCACATGAAACCAACTATCGAACAACTACACAATCCCGACCGCTACGACCTGATTGACTCGTTTCGGATCAGTGAAATGATGGTTTTTCTCAGGCGCGAACTGGGTTTTTCTCAACCTTCGGAACAGAAACCACAAAAACTGGCCAAAAAAGGCGCTTGGGTGTTTCTACTGGGATTAGCCATTGGAGGAGGCTTCGTTGGCTATCTGTTAGGATCGGGACTGGCGGGCGTTGTAAAAGATAATGCCGCCACACAGTCGAGTAGTATCAGTATGCTGAAGCAGGTTGGGCTGGCTTTTTTGAGTTTCGTTGTTCTACTACCCATTCACGAGGTGATCCATGCCGCCGTTTTAAAATACTACGGAGCTACCAATGTGGGCTTTGGCGGTTCTTGGAAAAGCATGATTATGTATGCCTACGCCCAGAAGTTTGTCCATTCGGGCCGAGAACTGGCATGGATAGCGGTAATGCCTTTTC
>JAJAYX010000053.1 GCA_026785985.1 Rudanella sp.
TCCGCCCACCAATGCACCAAATTAACCGGATGAGAAGCTGTGGGTTAGAAATAGCGGGGAGTACGCCACTAAACTCAGAGCTGTGATTACAAAATCCCGTACTGAGATACCGGGGAAAGATGTCCCCTGGGTTATCTCCCAAACATCCTACATTGGGGCTAATCCTAATCGCCGGGATTTAGATAACGGGGGAGTTTCATCAGCGTTAGTTCGGAGTGGACAATCTACCGGCGCAATTGGTCTAACAGGGTTGTATCAAATGGCTAATACGGATGATTTGCTCTCTAACTATCGATTATTGGTGGGTTCAGATTTCCCCGTTCACTTCAATGCTGCCGGTGCCGAGATTGTGGCTGGTCGCTGGGCCGATGCCTTAAAAGACATTTGCCGCAACAACCGGCTAACTCCCATCACCCAACAGGATTTAGACACGGAGCCACGTGACATTGTGATTAGTGAGAGCGGACAGGACCTGATCGCTCCGGCAGGCTATGCTGGCTACAAATGGTTATCTGGAGGTGCCTCTTTTGATCTCAACGCTTATTTTGCGGAAACCCAGGCCATATCAGCACCATCGGCCAGATCCATACAAACGAAGGATGGAACTCAAATAGCAAGTTCATACAAATCGGCAGGCACATTCCAGGTTGTTTTACAAAATAACAATGGTCTGCCCATCTTAACCCAATCGCTGGACCTTCCCTACGTTATTGTCGATGATACCCAGGATAATCCCCCCCCCACCTCCGGCCAGTGCAAAAACGGCAATGAGAACAGCGGGGGCAACCGCACCCCTAACGGCGCAACGGTCGGCGGGTTCGGCAATAGCTCCGAGTTCATGGAATATACCTTCAACGTGGCCACCGGCGGCAATACCAACTTCTCCATTCGCTATGCCTCCGGCGATGCCACCGCGGGTATTGATTTGCTCGTCAATGGCACCCCCTATGCCATGCGCCCGGCAGGAACCGGCAGTTGGACTCCCAACGCCGATGCCAGCACCACCATCAATCTCAACGCGGGCAATAACACCATCCGCATTCAGGGTAGTGGAAACGGTAATTTCGCCTACGACCGGCTCTGCATTGGCATTGGTGGTACCCCGCCACCAGCGGGTTGCGTGTTCAGTATAGCTCCCACCGTTAGCAACCCCAATCCGGGGTGCAACGCGCCTTTAACGCTCAATGCCAACTGTTCGGGCAACGATTGTGGGGGCGTGAGTTTGGCCTGGAGCGGCAACGGGCAGACCTACAGCGGGGCAACACCGGGCATCACCGGCCCCGCCAGCAATGGCACAACAACCTACTCGCTCACGGCCAGCAAAGCGGGCTGTAGCAATCAAACGGGCAATGTCAGCGTCAACGTATCGGGTTGTGTTACAACAGGTTTAGCCATCAGCAGTGCCGCCCTCAATTGTGGCAATGGGGTGGTCACCCTAACCATGACGGGCCTTAACGGCAATCCCGTTGAGTATCAGGCCCCCGGTTTGCAGGCGTGGAACACGAATCCATTAGTGATTCCCACCTGGCAGCGCAACAACACGAGTTTTACGTTCTACGCCCGGCAGTCGGGCAACAATGAAGCAAGCATCGGCTACACCAGCAGTTGCGCGGGCTACCGGATGGCGACCAGCACAGAGGAAACCGCCGAGGGATTGTGGGTTAGTCCAAACCCCACATCGGGCAACGTGGTGGCCCGCTTCACGCTGAACGAAGGTCAACGGGCCACGCTGTCGGTGGTGAACCTGAGCGGGCAATCGTTGCACTCGCGGGCGGTTGTCGGCACGGGCAAGGCGCAGGACGAAACGCTCGATTTGAGCCAACAGGCCAGCGGGTTGTATGTGGTGCGGCTGCAAACGGCGGTGGGCGTTAAAACGGCCAAAGTGATTTTGCAGCGGTAGGGGTAGCAACACCAGCAAACAGCGCGGGGCAATGACGGATTAAATGTCATTGCCCCGCGCTGTTTGGTTAATGTGTGTTCAGCTTTCTACAACCGAATTCCCACCGACCAGATGTTCACATTTGGCCCCTGACCAGCTTTGAAAAGCGTTGTCGATGGTTCGTAGCGGACAAATAGACCGGTGCTTTCGTTCCAGGCGGCTTCGGCGGTGAGGCCCCACCGGAGCGAGGTGGTATTATAGGCGCCGTGGTCGCGGCTTGTTTCGCCACCGCTGGGTTTCACTTTGGTGTAGCTGTCGAGCCGGATGCCCGCGTAGGCACCAATGCCAAAGGTGACGCCGTCAGATGGGCCGAACATCAGCAGCAGCGGAATGTTGCCCTGGAGCGTGGTCAGTTTGCTGCGTTTCAGGTTGCGGGTTTCATTCACCAAAATAGATTCACTCCGATTCGTTATCGGATTCTGGTTCTCGATGAGCCGCTGGTTGTTGTCGAACATGAAATTGTTCCAGGCCAGTTCGGGACCGATACCGATGCGCAGCCCACCGGGTTTGTCGCCGAGGGGCAACTGCCTGCGCCACGACAGGGCCACGAACCGCGAACCGAGCGGGCGCAGGCCAAACTGGTCGGCACCCGATCCGCTAACGCCGTTGATGCCAATATACAGGCCGAAATCTTTGATAATTCGGGGTTTGTAGGGTGCTGCTTCTGGCTGAGTGGATGCGGTTTGGGCAAAGGTCGTCGTCGTCAGGAGGGCTACTGAGCTGAGGAGGGTGATGAGGGTTTTCATCGCTATTGTGTTGTAAAAAAAGGGTGTTGTTATACTGCCCATGCGGGGGTATTTGACCAGAAGATGCAGGGGCATTGAAGAGGGTTGCGCGGACTTACAAAGAATTTAATTCACGAACCGTTACACCCGGCATCGCCCAAAATCCATCGACCATAATCTTGCGGTGATTGGCGCCTACGAACACCACCACCCGCTTCTGTCCGGCTTTACGGGCCCGTTCCACCGTGTTGCGAACCATGTCGGTGTTGCGGTTTTGCCACTGCGCCAGCATCGCGTCGATTTCTTTTTCGGGGAAGCCTTTGGCACCGAACATCCGTCGGGCACCGTAGAAATTCACGATATTCAGGTACTCGTCGCCATCGGGTGAGTTGAAATAGATGGTGGCATATCCCTCGCTCCCGGCTTTGTTACTGGCCTTTTCCAGTTCGACAGTGCGTTTCATCAGCGCTTTGTACCGTTGGGCATCCGCCGAGGTGCTGTCTTTCTCCACGGATTTTTCCCATGCCTTAAACAGCGGATCGACTTTGTCCCAGGCAGCCTGCCAGTTGAGGTCGTGCCGTTGGCTATCCATTGGGTCAATCTGATCGAGCGACAGTTTGTCTATCAATGGAAACGCCATATTGTGGTACTCGTTGGAGCGGGCCGTATAAACAGAATCGGGTTCGCCCAGAATGGCCTTGTAAGCCGCTACCTCTTCGGCACCAAACGCCGGGCGGGCTTTGTCGAGCCGGTAAAGCTGGTAGCGGGCGTTGCCATAATCA
>JAJAYX010000054.1 GCA_026785985.1 Rudanella sp.
AACGACCGGGCACCCCGCGTCAGACCTGCGTTGTACACTTTTTTGCCATTCACCTCAAAATAGTCGCCGGGTTTAAGGCCGCCGAGGGCTTTAGCATCGTAGAAATCGGTGACCAGCGCTCCTTCAGGCAGCATATCAACGGGTTTGGCGGTGTAGAGCCGCCACGGACCACCCACAAAATCGGGTGCCTGAGACCCGATGAGCGAAAAGCCGCTGGTTCTGCCGTTGGCAAACTTAGCCCCGGCGCTGGCAATGACCACTGGATGCACCCGCTCCACACCCGGCAGCGAGGCAATTTCATTCCCCGTCCGAATGTCGAGTAAGCTGAGTTGGTTGGCATTGGTAGTGGTTTCGTCGGTGACCCAGATATAGCCCTTGTTGTTCTCGACAACACTGCGCATAGCGTCGGTAAGAAAGATAAAAATGCCCGCCTGCTGCCCCACCAGGAACACCGAGATAATGATGCCCGCCAATGCTCCCATCGACTTGGCCACATCGTAGCGAATGAATTTGAAAGCGGTTCTAAACATTAGTTTACAGTTATCAAACAGTCTACCCGTGCCCCAATAATCACTTTGCTGGGATCATCGAGTTGAACCCGTACTTCGCGGACGCGCCGATCTTCGAGGTTGGCCGCATTATCGGAGAACAGCGATTTCTTACGTAGGTAGGGCGACGCTAACACAACTGTGCCGCTGGTTAACCGTTCGTTGCTGCCCTGCGGACGAATATAGGCTCGTTGCCCAACTTTCACGTTGAGCGCAAACAACTCGTCGATTTCTGTAACGGCTACAAGCGGGCCTGCCGGGGCAAAATCGCCAATGGACTGGTTGCTGTTGAGGAACTGGCCCACTTTCGCATCCAGACTCAACAGCGTACCGTCGGTGGGGGCTTTCACCGTTTTCAGGCCTGCAATGGTAGTGGCGTATTGGATATCGGCTCGCAACTCGCTGATGCGGCCCTGCGTCTGTTTTACCTGCGCTTCCGACGCTCGAATCTGTTGTTGCAGGTTCTGTACGTCGTAGCGGGAATCATCGAGTTCTTTACGCGTCAGGGCTTTCCCGGCAAAAAGAGTTTCGTTCCGTTTCAGGTCGACTTCGGCTTTCTGGAGCTGGATTTGAAGCGTCTGCACGTTCTGGCGGGCTGTTTCGATGGCGTCCTGCTGCGTACCGATTTTCACATTCGCCTGCCGTAACTGCGCCGATTCCACCTCGTTGTCCATAGTCAGAATGACTTGCCCCTTACGGAGTTGCTGCCCAATCTGCACGTTCACGCTTTTGACAACTCCTCCCGTTTCGGCCGAAAGCTGGCTAATGCGGGCAGCCGGTTCAATAACAGCTACGCCCAGCACGTCGCCGATTTGTTTGGGCGTTTGCACGGTGCGGACCGAGTCTTTTTGCTCCGCTGTTTGATCCGTTTTCCCTCCGCAGGAGGCAAGAATCAGGCTAACCGAAAAGACGCAAAAGAGTCGCCGGAAGGGCAACATGGGGTGTGCATCCCCGGTGGTTGAAAATGATTTAGGTTTCATGTCAATCAGTCTTTAAATCCATTTATTTTCTTTACCACCCCGTTGTCGACTTCTACGATTCGGTGGGCGTATTGTTTTAATCGGGGATCATGCGTAACCACCGCCACCGACTTGCCGTTGTCGGCCAGAAGGCGCAATTCGTGCATCACAATACCCATCGAGTCTTTGTCTAAAGAAGCCGTTGGTTCATCGCAAAGCACCAGTTTAGGGTTCGTTACAAGGGCGCGGGCAATGGCAATACGCTGTTGTTGCCCTCCCGATAATTGTTTGGGCAGGCTGAATCGGCGGTCGGTCATGCCCACAGTTTTGAGTGCCTGTTCGGTGCGGTCGCGGACTTCTGACGACCGTACGCCCTGAAGTTGCAGGGGCATCATCACGTTTTCTTCCGCCGTGAGCGGAGCCAGCAGATTGAAATTCTGAAATACGAAACCGATGGTGTTGAGCCGAAGTCTAGCCAGGGCTTTCTCATTCAGTTCATTTATGTGTTGACCATCAACCCATAGATCGCCGTAACTGGGGTATATCACGCAACCCAGCAACGACAATAGGGTGGTTTTCCCTGAACCCGATGGCCCGATAATGAGGAGCAATTCGCCTTCGTTCAGTTGTAACGTAGTCGGTTGGAGCGCCACAATGGTCTGGTCTCCTGTTTTATATTCCTTGCCAACTCCTTTCAATTCGGCTATCATATTGGTTGAGAGGCTATGTGTTCCATTGAATCGACCTGTTAAGGTCGACTATACCAGCATTGATCCACTCAACAGAAGGCACAGGACTGGCAGCATAAGTTGCTGGCTGACCCGTTCGGGATAGACTGATGACCTGAATCCCTTGCTGATTGGCCAGATGGCAGATTTGTCTCCCCACAAACCCATTGCCGCCAGTTACAAGTATTTTCACTGGTTGCATGCGTAGGGTAAATTGTGTTTTCGTAGTTACTAATAGTCTGTGCTGCAATATTACTACGAAATCATACTAATTGTTCAGATAGATTGAAAATTATTTTGTTTTCGTAATGAAAAGGCACGTAATAACCGTTATTCAGTACGAGAACATAGTGTTATGGATAAAGGAGAGCAAAACGTAATTGATTTGGTCAACCATTGGGCTGCTTACAGAGCTACCAACCCTGATGCCGATTTGACCGGTTTTTGTCTACATTATTTGACGGAATACGCTCAACCAACTGTCGTCGATTCAAACCGACCGGTTGCCTCACCGGACGGTTTGTATGATGAAAAATGGGTGGAGAGTTTAAGTGGAAAAGCCAATCGTTCCCTGGTTGAGGTTCGGCCTGAGGCACGGCTAAGCGCGCTGGTCGGCCGACTGTCGAAGTATGCCTATTTCTATTCGAAGAAGGCGATGCAACCGCTCGATTTCAAAAGCATCGACGATCCTGTGTACCTGATTGTTCTGGTACAGATGGGAACACCCAAAAAAAGTGAGCTCATTTATGAAATGATGGCGGAGTTCGCGTCGGGAATCGATGTAATTAACCGCCTGATTAGGATGGAACTGATCGAGGAATTCCCCGATGACCAGGACCGGCGGTCTAAACGGTTGCGGATTACCCCAAAAGGCTTATCCGTGATTCAGCAATGCTTTCCCGTGATGAATAGAGTGGCCGATGTAGCCTATAGTTCGCTGACCGAAGCCGAAAAAACCTTACTGGTGACTATTCTGGACAAGCTCGACCGCTACCATGCCGACCATTACCGGCAGAGTAGGAATAGTGATTTCGACGAGGTATATGATCGGATGGTAGGGTAACTTTGTACCGTACGGACTTCTCCTATTGTGCCAAATCGCCGACTGTATCATATTTACGCTATCATTTTTATCGACGTTGTTGTCGGTTCGGCAATTGGCCCGATCCTGCCCGAATTCGTTAAAGGGTATACCAACCCGCAATTGTGGCTGGCCCTCGGCACGGGCCTGTTTCTAGGGATGCAGTTGTTCTCCGCGCCGTTGCTGGGTAAACTTTCCGATGGATACGGGCGTCGTCCCATTTTCATCGTCTCGTCCATTGGCACATTTCTGGCCGATTGCCTGTTGCTCCCCGTTCGGTTGGGAACTCAACTGGCCAACCGCTTCAGCGACGGTCTTACCAACGGCATGTATGCTACAGTCCGCTCGGCCATTACCGACATCTCGCCCAAAGAAGATCTGTTCAAAAACCTGGGTATGGAAGGGGCCATTCTGTCGCTTGGGTTTGTGATTGGCCCCGCTGTTTCGGGGCTGTTATTAACCGTTGTCGATGCGGCAAACAACGGCGTAGCGTCAAATGCCGAACAGGCTCGGTTAGTGGTGATTATGGCCGTGATTTTATCGTTGGTGAATATCCTTTTGAGCTGGACTCTCCGCGAAACGCACCCAAATCCACCCGGTATTTCGACGCAGGAGCTGAAGGCCGAATTGGTCAACTCACTCAACGTACATACCCTTTGGTCGCGCTTGTTGCAAAAAGATCGCCAATACCAGACCGAAGGGGCAGTTGGCCTGAAAAAACTGGTGATAATGCAATTATTTCTGACCCTCAGTACCGGCTACTATTTTTACTTTGTCACGTTTGCCAGCTTCGGGGATCTGCACATGAGTGCCAAGTCGATCTCGTACTTTTTCATGTATTTTGGGGCGCTCAGCGTTGTAATCAACTTTATTTTCTACACCTACCTGGCCGACCGCATCAACCAGCTTCGGGGCATTTTATGGTTAGCCGCACTAGGGGCACCAGTGCTGGCGGGTTACGGACTGGTGGGTACGTCGATGCTAAGCTTATATGTGCTGGTCACGATCGACTGCCTGACGCTCTCGCTTATTCAGGGGCTGATTGAAGGCTTAATGGCTCAACAAACGTCCGACGATGATCGGGGCGAAATCTTCGGTATCAATCAGGCGTTGCAGGGAGTAGCGAGCTTCGGCACAACGCTGGTATTCGGTGGTCTTTCAGTGCTGGATTTACGATTACCCTTCGCCTGGTTCGGGGTCTGTCTGGCCATGGTAGCGGTTCTGGCGGGGCATGTTCAGCGGGTGCGGTTATGACACTTTCTCGGTATATTCGCTAAAAAATTTCTGACTTATGATACCGATTAGAGAAGCAGCGCAACGGGCAGCTGATTTCTGCGAGCAGAGTTACCCGGATGCTCAGGATTTTTTACTGGAAGAAGTGGAGCGTGAAGAGGATAAGTTTTGGCTTATTACAATAGGCTTGAATTGTATTGACAGTCAACTACTTGGCGTTTTTGAAATTAGC
>JAJAYX010000055.1 GCA_026785985.1 Rudanella sp.
ATACTTTGGTGCTGTGGTCTAACAGGTTGGGCAGATACACTGGCACCATGCCTGCCTTGCTATCCTGCAACGCTCCCGCCCAGAACGAATCGAGCGCGGCTTCTTTCCGCAAACCCGGAATCAGGCCGGGCAGCTTGTCCATTGTCTGAACGGGATTGCGATAAAGCGACACCCCGTCTTTTACGTCGAGCACCGTAAATCGGATCGCCGAACCGCCGGACCCCGCAGCCGACAGCCGGTCGCGGGCGGTCTGAATGCTGTTGACATTGATGTCGGCATGAATGAACCGCCGACCCAATTTGGCCGCTACTGCCGCCGTTACGCCACTGCCCCCGAAGAAATCAGCCACCACCATCCCGGCGTTGCTGCTGGCATTCAGAATACGCTCAAGCAGGGATTCAGGTTTTTGGGTGGAATAATCGACTCGCTCAGTAGCTTGAGAGTTAACAGGCTTAATATCATCCCATAAACCTTGGGCTGGCATTCCTTTCAATTCATCCAGATATACTTTAGAGCGTAATCCACCTTTAGTTGTAAATAACAGTCTGCCTTTTGCATCCAAATCCTGCATTGTTTCGACCGGACAACGCCATAAAGATCGTACACCCTTATACGTATAGTCGTATCCACCTCCACGAAGACCTTTTGCCGTTAAATTTCCATCGCTCCAAAATCGTTTTGAGCCATCCGGTAATACATCGAATCGCTTGAATCGAGCTAAGTACTCTTCCGTGTAAGGCTGAAAAACTGTGTTAAAAAGGAAGTCATTATTTTTTGTGAAAAAATAGATAGTATCATGGGTCACACCGTAGGTCTCAGCGTCACTATGGGCAGTTGTGCGTTTCCAAACGATCTCTGCCTGAAAGTTTGCTTCACCAAAAATTTCATCCATTAGCACCTTACAATAGGGTCCAATGTGCCAGTCGATATGCAGGTAGATACTGGCGGTGGGCGACATGATCGTTTTTATGGCCATCAGGTTCTCGTACATCCAGTTGAGGTAGTCTTCCTTGTTCCAGATATCGCCGTACATTTTCTCTTCAAACGAGCGTAGTTCGCCTAATTCCAATTGTTCCTCAGCCTCGGCAATGGCCTGGGCCGCAAGGGGATTCCGGCGCAGATAGACCTGCTTGGCATAGTCGGCGCCGGAGGCAAAGGGCGGGTCGATATAGACCAAATCAACCTCGATACCCTGCTCTTTGAGGTAGGCACAGGCCGAAACGCATTCACCCCGGATCACGAGGTTTTGCGACGATGCGTCTGGCTGACCAATCCGTTCCACCGTTTCGACTTCGTAGAGCGGCATACCCCGTTGTGTACGTTGAATGGCACGGTCGGCGTCGCGGTATTCCAATACGCGCCGGGTACGCTGAAAATTATTCAGAATGGCTTGTCCCTCAACAGTTTGGGGCAGGTAGGGTATGTATTTAACGGGCATAATCAGGCAAAGAATGAATGGACGGCGGTGAGCAGGGTTGCCATATTCTGGTCGATAGTATCGTCGTCGGAAACCAACAAATAATCAAAGCGGGCGTAGCCAAACTGTTCGTTGTTCATCGGCACAAAGTGGTTTTCCATGTAGGCACGTCGGGCTGTGAAACCTTTTTCGTCCTGAAAGCCGCTGCCTTTGGTTTCGATAATCAGGATTTTGTGCATCTGTCCGTTGGCGTTTCGCTCAACGAGCAGAAAATCGGGTGTATAAAGCCCCACGGTTCGCCAGGTGGGGCCTATTTTTTTGAAGCACTCGATTCGGAAGGAAGTCAGTTCGCGTTCGCCATTGAAATACAGTTCGAGACTTCGTTTAGTTAGTTCGTTCAGGCTCAGGCACTCGCGGAGAAAATCGCGTTCGAGTTTGCTTTGTTTGAAGCTGTAGGGCAGCACATGAAACGAGCGGTCTTTGGCGGTCACGGCCTGAGAGAGCGTAATATCGGGAATGCCGCTGGCAATATGGCCCATACCCATGCTAGTCAGGCTCTGACGATTGCGTTCAATTTCGGCGTTTTTTTCGGCTTGTAAATCAGCCGGTGACTTACCCGATTCATCAGCCTCGCGAATGGCCACCACGTCGGTATCGGCGGGATAGAGTTTATCGTGCCGGGCAATGGGTTTGATTTTGTCGAACAGCAGCAGTTGGGCCTGTTCGGGGATAATTTCCTCGGTGGTTCTCAGTGTTCGCCGTGTCCGAAAGGCCAACCTGATGTCTTGTTCGGTCTGGTACAAATCGAACAATTCGTTGAAGCACCGATGGCCGTTTTGAGCATAGGTCACCCGGTCGAAAAGCAGCCGCAGGCGGGTTTCCTCGGCCAGCAGGTCGGCATAGGAAACAGCCCCGAAACTGGCTTTGCTGATTCGGTGGAGCCACGCGCCAAATTGAGCAGGTTCATGGCCCAATTGCGCCACAATATCTTTGGTACGCTGCCCGTTGGCATCGAGGTCGCGAGTCACCACCGTATCCACGCGGGGGTTGGTTTGTTGAATAATCTCGGCCAAACGCACTCCGGTTTGCGGGGTTTCGTCAATAATCAGTGTATCGGTTTGCACGTTCAGCCGGTAATAATCAACAGGGGGTAGTTTGAGTTGAGCCACCCGGCTGTATCGTTCGACCATGTCGGCAGCGAGTTCGGTTTTACCCAGTTTGTTCAGTTCGTCAATGCTCGTGTGCTGTTCATCGCGGAGTTGTTTGTCGAGGATTTTCTCGTTGCCTTCGTTAAGGTAGATCAGAGCCGTTTCGTTTTTGGCAGACGTTACTTCCCGCAAACAGCGGCAGGCCGTTTGCAGTACCATATTGGTGGGGCAGTCGCCCTGTTGCGACAGAATAACGCCCGTCAGCGAGCGGCAATCCCAGCCCTCCTTCCCAATTTGCACGAGCAGAACAACCCGTTTCGTGGACAGGGGCGTGTCGAGTGTGAGAAACTCTACCTCATTTTGTGCAGGCAGTTTATGGTTTTTGTTGCCTTTGTGGTATTTCAGAATGTCGTCGGGTGCTATGTTCATTTCGCCAACCAGAAACGGGAACACTTCATCTTCGAGCCGTTCGATGGAGCCACAGTAGATGGCTAATTTGGCGACCGTGTTATCGTCGTACCGGGTATTGGCGTAGGTTTGGTAGAACTCGGTAACGCCCTGTCTGATAATTTCGAGCGGTTGCCGAATGGTAGTTGCTTTGATTCGGGGTCGTTTCAGGAAATTACCGATGCCTTTTTTGAGTGGGTAATATTCCACTGTATTTGTAATCTGGCCAAATCGTAAGCGAGTGTTTCCCAGCACCTCCACGGCTTCGGGCGAGGCCAAGAATGGCGTTCCCGAATAGCCGATTACGGCGGTAATGGTGTGGCCCATGTTCCAGCGGTTTACCACCTGCCGGAGTTTAATATCATCGGTCGCGGCATGGTGA
Source organism: Rudanella sp. (assembly GCA_026785985.1). Taxonomy (GTDB): domain Bacteria; phylum Bacteroidota; class Bacteroidia; order Cytophagales; family Spirosomataceae; genus Rudanella. The sequence goes on from JAJAYX010000055.1 coordinate 3,395, forward strand.
ACCTCGTCGATATGGATGCAGAGGTTTGGAATTTTGCCAATCAGGTTACGGAGTTCGTTCGCCTGTCTGTCTTTTTCATCGTCGGTACGCTCGATTACTTCCAACTGGTTTTTTATGTCCAGCCGGTCCAGAATCACCTTTTCAGCATTCACCACCATCACCAGGCCTATCAAACTCTCAAAGGGTTGGTAGTTGGCGATTTTTTGGGCATTCGGGTTTTTAATTCGGTTGCTCTTTTTAGCCGTCCGGGGTTGATCGAGTACTTCAAATTTGAGTAATCGTTTCAGGTCAGAGGCCACAGGTTCGGGTATCACCCACGCTGGGTTGAACCGTTCAATGG
>JAJAYX010000056.1 GCA_026785985.1 Rudanella sp.
GATTATACCGCACCGGCGGACCGGCCTGAATAAGCCGTTGACGGGCTGCACTGAAGAAAGCCAGTTTTTGGATAACCTCTCTGGGTGGCTGTCGATACTAATAAAGTAGTAAAAGTCCATGAGACAATTTAGTTTTGAAGTGGTAGCCAACAACTTGCTTTTGCTCGACCGGCAGCGGCCGACCGCCTTTTGTGGGCCTTCAACCCGATTTTCTATGGCAGCGGCCAACCGTCCGAGCCAGAACAAGTAAAACCAGAGTGGGAACTGACCGCGACGGCGGACCGTTCCCACTCTGGTTGACTGCTGGCAAGCTACCAAATCCAGGAATATTACCAGCCCATAAACCTAAAGGGCGGCCCGGTTGGATATAAAGCGGTGTCGCTTGGCTCAGTGTACATGGAAGTAGAAGAAAAGTTCTCAACTCTGACTTGCTCTGACTGTCTCGAAAGAAGCGGCCCGCATGGACTAAGCGGACTTGGGGTAAGAGAATGGGTATGCAGTAGTTGCGGTTCGGTGCATAGCCGGGACGTGAACGCGGCAAAGAACATTCTCCGTACAGGACATTATGCCGCACGGGCGGCCCCGGCCAATTAAGGGAATCCCCCTGCTTTAGGGGCTACCGTGTACCCACATCTTTATAAAGTAGCATCCAGCCCTCAAAAAGGCTGTTGAATCGCAAAACACCCCGGTACATGGTGATCATACCAGCAGGGCGTTGGGAAGGCTGACCATCCCAACCTCCTAAACGAGCAATAATCCAGGTAGCCCACGCCAGATGTTCTGGACTATGAGGGTTTTTAGACTTATCACTACAACCATTAACAGTAGGCAAAACAGCCGCTAAACAAACTTGCTCATCAGCACTGAAAACGGTCTGTATTGGCGTATTTACATCAGATCTGCTCGCTACTAACTGCATCACTTTTAATGCAGTCGGTAAGGCATAAACGCATAGTTTCTTGAGAGATTCCCCATCTTCCAACTCAGACCCTTCCACATTAAGGCCCTGCGATTTAAGCACTCGAAAAAGTTGTTCAATCCACCAACGAAGTTTGTAGAAATTGACCATTTGCCGGGCTTGATCCAAATCATGCACTTCATGGGTCGTCAGCAGTCGCCAACAAATAGGAACTACACCCGCCGGCGGATGGAGTTCCTGGGCCTGGACGGCATACAGGGAAACAAAGTCTTTCCCTTCTTTGAGCAGGGCTGGTTTTTTAAGGGCAACAGCACAAAATTTGACGCACATAACAGCGATCCGTTTAGCCTGTTTTCTGCTGACATCCGCTGGTATTATTAGTTCATAACTTCCTGCAATAGGCTGGCCTTCAAGTGTTTGATATAGCATTTTGTCGCTTCCATACAACTTCCGATTCTGACCCGAACGAATCAACAACTGTGTTTTAGGGGTGGGAATTCGCTGAAATTCCTCATACAAATCACTCTCCCGGTCAGCGATCACGGTAATCATTCGGGCGTTGGCTAGTTGCTCGGATGAATCGGTCATGGCTTTTATCCATTTGAAAGATTCCTTTTCAGTGATGGGTAAGGTGGGGTATTTTCGAGCATTTTTGTCGAGTTTATGGGGGCTTCTTGTCCAAATCTGCAAGGAACTAAATCCAAGAAATTGGTCAGTTTCAGCATCCATAACTAAGGTGGGATGTAGAAAGAAGCCAGTATCTTTGTTGTTACCGACGAGTCCGAGTGTGTCGTTCTTTAATCGGCCCTGGTGGCTGGTAAAATTCATTTCAGAGGTATCATTGATACACAAGAGGTGTCCTTTGTGTTGGTCTAATTGATAGTCTGCTATGTGGTTTTTAATCACCTCGTTGAGGCCCACTGCTTGATTGTTGAGGAATCGGTAGAAACTCTTGGTTTGTGCTTTGTTGGCTCCCATTTGTCGGATGACGGTGGATTGTGTTCGACCTATGCTTTCGAGTAGTTCGACTTCTTTTTTTTTAGCCGGGCATCGCTGTATCTGTTCATGGAGTTGGGGTAAAAGTGTGCTAATTTCGTCTTTTTCTCAATATCCTCTGACTTGTGGGTACACGGTAGCCCGTAGGGAGGGGCTAAGGCTCGGTAGTTTTTTAGCCCTTCCCTACGGGGGAGGGATTGGGGTGGGGTTGGCCGGAATGAATAGGCAAAAGAGAACAGAACAAGGCTGGAAAGCAGGAGGAATAGTTTCATACGTGGTTGGAAATTCTATACTGGTATAAGCACTAAACAGGCATTTTATACTAGTTTTCCTCGTTGTCCATCAGCGCATTAATCAAGTCAGTCGTTGTATAAACCGTCCATCAAAAAGTGGTTGTGAAACGGTCGAATTCCGGCTTTTTTAGCTTTCTTATGACTTTCGCAACCCTCAACATGACTCATTACTACGATACACTGTTCACTTATATAGCCGAGACACTGGTCTTACCCGAATCGGACAAAACGTTAATCCGGCAGTTATTCAAGCCCGTTTTTGGGGCCAAAGATACCATCATTGAACCGGCGGGCCGCGTTCCACAGTACCATAATTTTATCGTCTCGGGCTTCATGCGGAATTTTCACTGGGATCAACAGGGCGACCCCTTAACGGTCGATTTGAACGAGGGTTCCCGGTTTTTTACCTCGTATTTCCACTTTATGAACCGAACGGTCTCCAATGAAAATATCCAGTGCCTCACCGATTGCGAACTGTTGCGGATCAGTCGGGATGATGTGGATATTGCCGCTTCGCAGGGGATTACGCAGAAAGACTATACCGTGCAAATTCTGAACAAACGCCTGGAAGTCAACAAACAACGTGCTTTTGACATGGCTACCCTGACGGCGGAGGAACGGTATCGCAAATTTGCAACGGATAATCCTGCCCTTATCCGAAACGTCCCGCTGATGTACATCGCGTCGTATCTCGGCATCACCCAACGGCACATGAGCCGACTGCGGAAGGAGAAAAGTTATTAGACTCAAACCCAAAAAACGCCGTTCATCACAGGCGGACATTTGTCTAATTGAGTCGTTTGAGACCAGCCTATTTTTGCTCTCAGACTTCACAAATACGTCGAATGGAAACAACACAAACCCTGAATACGAGCGTTTTAAGCGGCACAAAGGCCCTGAACTTCACGGCAAAACTGTGGTTTACGGTAGCCACCATTGGCCAATGGCTGTTTGGCTATTACATCCTTGCTTTCTACGGAAAATCCACGTTTACCGGGGACTTTGAAAAATGGAATGAGGTACTCCCGCACGGCCACGTAGCCGACGATTGGTTCGGCAATTTGCTGGTTGGCAGCCACATATTGTTAGCCGCCATCCTGGTTATTGGCGGGCCGTTGCAACTCATTCCGCAGGTGCGCGAGCGGTTCCGAACGTTTCACCGCTGGCTTGGCCGGACTTACGTTGTTACGGCCATTGTGGTCAGTGTGGCGGGTCTCATCATGGTTTGGACTCGTGGCACTGTGGGCGATACGTCTCAGCATGTCAGCATCAGCATTCAGGCCATCTATATTGTTGCGTTTGCCCTTCTTTCCATCAACTACGCCCGGACTCGGCAGTTTGACAAACACCGAATCTGGACTCTTCGCCTGTTTATGGTGGCGAACGGTGTGTGGTTTTTCAGGGTTGGCCTGATGGCCTGGTTAGTTATCAATCAGGGGCCCGTTGGCTTCAATCCCAAAACGTTCACCGGTCCTTTTCTGACTACCCTGGCTGTGTTTACGTATGCCGTTCCACTCTCGTTGATTATGTTGGAGGTGTATTTTTACGCACAATCATCTAAAAGTCAGTATGTTAAACTAGTCACCTCAGCCCTCATCGGTCTATTAACAATCATCATGGCCATCGGAATTTTTGGGGCTACAATGGGCATGTGGCTCCCTCGTGTTTAACGGTAAAAATCACTCAATACTACATCAGATCAGGCGTATAGCCAGCGGAATGTGTCCAGATTGTACCACATTTCGCTGACTATACAGCTAAAGCCACGGGTTGCGCAACGGTAAAACGTCCTTCAGGTCGGCTTTAACGCAAAACCACTTGTACGAAAACCCGCAAACCAATGAACCGCTTCTTTCGGCCCTTTTTTGCAGTACTCTCTCTCTTGTGCTTCTCGGCTTCGGCCCAAAACCAACCCCTCGGTCTGTTCGATGGCCACGCCGATGTGGGGAAGGTGCTGAAGCCCGGTTCGGCACAATACAATCCCAAAACGGCCCAATACAGCATGTCGGGTTCGGGTTATAACATCTGGTTCGACCACGACGAATTTCATTTCATGTGGAAGCGGATGAAAGGCGATTTTATTCTGTACACGCGGGCTGCGCTGATTGGCAAAGGTGTTGATCCACACCGCAAAGTGGGCTGGATGGTGCGGAGCAGCCTGGAGAGTAACTCGGCCCACATCAATGCCGCCGAACACGGCGACGGGCTAACCTCGCTGCAATTCCGGCGGACTACCGCGGCCAAAACCGAGGAGTCGCGGGCCAAAATGACCCATGCCGACGTGATTCAATTAGAACGCCGGGGCAACAAATACACCATGTCGGTGGCCAAATTCGGCGAAACCTTCGAGACGGTGCAGGTAGCGGATTTGTCCCTCGGCGACGAGGTTTATGTGGGCCTGTTTATTGGGTCGCATAACAAAGACGTGGTGGAGAGCGGCACCTTCCGGGATGTACGGATCAGTATTCCGGCAAAGGAAAACTTTGTTCCCTACCGCGAATACATCGGCAGCCATATCGAAACCCTGGACGTGGCCACCGGCGAGCGAACTATTCTGCACTACTCCCCCGAATCGTTGCAAGCCCCCAACTGGACACCCGACAACCGGGCCTTGCTCTATAACAGCAAGGGCCTGATGTACCGCTTCGACCTGAAACGAAAAACGCCTTCAGTGCTCAATACCGACTTTGTGATTAATAACAACAACGATCACGTGCTGTCCTTCGACGGGAAGATGCTCGGTCTGAGCAGCAGCAGCAAAGAATCCAATAACAAGTCGGTTGTTTTTACGGTGCCGGTGAAAGGCGGTAAACCCACGCAGATTACGCCCATTGGCCATTCGTATCTGCATGGCTGGTCGCCGGATGGCAAAACGATGGTGTTCACGGGTCAGCGCGACGGGGAGTTCGACATTTACAGCGTTCCCGCTGCCGGTGGCCCCGAAACACGGCTCACCACGGCAGCGGGCTTAGACGATGGCCCCGAATATTCGCCCGATGGTCAGTACATTTATTTCAACTCGACCCGCAGCGGCACCATGCAAATCTGGCGGATGAAGGCCGACGGCAGCAATCAGCAGCAGCTTACCAACGACGAATTCAACAACTGGTTCCCGCACATTTCGCCCGATGGCAAGCAGATGGTAATCCTCTCGTTTGGCAAAGAAATTACCCCCACCGACCACCCGTTCTACAAGCAGGTTTATCTCCGCCAAATCCCCATCACGAACGGTGAACCGGCCAAAACCACCCCGAAAGTGATTGCCTACATCTATGGCGGGCAAGGCACAATCAACACGCCCTCCTGGTCGCCCGACAGCAAGCGGCTGGCGTTTGTCAGCAACTCGGCCCCGATCACGGAGACCGTTGCAGTTGGGAAATGAGCCGGTTTTTTGTCATTTATCCCCAAACTATTCTAAATGAAAGTACTCCTAATCAGCTTCGTATTAATCAGCCTCCTAATCGGTTTTGCCCCAGCCAAACGAATTGGTCAGTTTCAGAAAAGTGCTGATATTGGCAACCCAAAACTTGCTGGATCATCGCGGTACGACAAAGCAACGAAGACCTATACCCTGACGGGATCGGGCTACAACATCTGGTTCAAGCGGGATGAATTTCAGTACCTGTACAGAACCCTCAAAGGTGATTTTACCATCTCTGCCGACTTTGCATTTGTTGGCACCGGCACCGACCCGCACCGCAAAGTGGGCTGGATGGTGCGGGAGTCGATGGCCGATGATGCCTCTCACCTGAGCGCGGTAGTTCATGGCGATGGCCTGACGGTGTTGCAGTGGCGGGTGGCCAAAGGCGATGCCATGCGCGACCCGGAAGACGAGATTTTCAGTCCCGAAAAAGCCGTACAAACAGTTCAGTTAGAGCGCAAAGGCGATACCTATACCATGCGCGTAGCCAAAAAAGGGGGCGAGTTACAAACCGTTGGCAACCACCAAATGGCCAACCTCCCCAACGATGTGCTGGTTGGCCTTTTCATCTGTTCCCACAAGCCCGACAAGGCTGAGGAAGCCGTTGTCAGCAACGTTCAACTGGTTCGGGGGAGGCAGTAAGGGTCAATTGACGTGGTTATCTGCTCCGCACTTGCCCAATGCCGAACTGATCACCTGCTGCAACGGGTTTGTTGCCCCGAAAGTGAATCTCGATCATCTTCTCGCTCTGAACACTGTTGTTCCGTCCGTCTTCCAGCGTGGCCACAATCCGGCGGGTTTTCACGTCGATCACGTCGCCGGTGGAGGGATAGGCATACTTCCCATCTAAGCTCATACTGATCCAGCCCGGCATGTCGCGCACTGCAATGGAGGTGCGCTGCACTGGCGGGATCACGGTGTTTTCGAACACATGAATTCGGTCGTTCGACCCGTCGCAGAGCCAGTTTTCGCGCTCGTCGTGGGTTAGGGC
>JAJAYX010000057.1 GCA_026785985.1 Rudanella sp.
ACATCGTGGGTGTTGGCCCGTTTCTGGAACGTAAACTTCACAGCCTCGGTATCTACACGTTCCTTCAGGTGTCAAACTTTGCCAAAGAGGACATCGACAAGGTTAACGAAATCATCGAGTTCTTCCCCGGTCGGATCGAGCGCGACAATTGGGTTGGCCAGTCGAAAGTGTTTTACGAGAGGAAAAACGGTTCGTAGAGACGCATATTTGCGTCTCCGCGTGCGTCAGCAACTTTTTGCGTCTCCGCGTGCGTCAGCAATTACCCAAATAAAACCATCCGGTCGGGAGACGCAAGTATGCGTCTCTACGGGCCGGATGGTTTTATTCGTGGTTACTATTCACGACCAGCGTCCCGCCCGACTGGTAATAAACGCATTGAGAAGCCAGGACGCATTCGTTGCATTTTGAGTTGTACCACGAACAAACCCGTTGACCATGCCAGTAGAAATGCTTATGAAAATTGAACAGCACCAGCGGGTCTTTAGGCAGTTGTTGCAACAGGATTTTATGCGCCCGCTCGGCACTCACTTTCGGCCCCAGCACCCCCACGCACTACGTCACCCGGTGAACGTGCGTGTCAGCGGGCAGAACAGGTTTTTTGAAATAGAATAACAACAGCAACGAGGCAATTTTTAGCCCCACGCCCGGTAGGTTGGTGAGCCAGCCCGTTGCTTCTTCCGTGGTCATATCGGCCAGAAAGTCGATGTTGGCTGCGCCCCGTTCGGTGATCACGGCGGTGAGTACCTGCTTGATAAATGACTATTTAATGCCCTGTTATTTCACAACCGGCAGGTTGCTCTTCTGCCAGGCATCCAGGCCACCATCAAGGTGAACAACCCGCTTGATGCCGAGACTATCTAACTTGGGCAACGTGCGGCTGCTACGACCACCCACGGCACAATGCACCAAATAGGTTTTGGACTTGTCTAACCGCGCCAGTTTCTGCGCAAAATCCGGACTCCGAAAATCAACATTCAGGGCATTTGCCAGATGTCCGGACTGGAACTCGCCGGGTGTCCGTACATCCAACACCACCACGCCGGGCTGCGTTTTTAGCAGGGCAGCGGCTTCGGAAGGAACCATGTTATGTTTGGGAAGCTGTTGGGCAACGCTAACAAAAGAAATGAACAGAAAAAGGAGGGTTTGAAGAAATCGCATCGTTTAGGGGTTTATAAAGACAACAATTGCTCGGCCAATTTGGTCAGGCCGGTGGTGGCAGGTTCGGCAATAACCGTGACGTTGGGGGTTTTCCGCATGTCGGGCGTATTGGGGTCAACCACAAAAATGGGGACACCCGCTGGAACCGCATAGGCTAATCCAGCCGCCGGATAAACAGCCAGTGACGTACCCACAACAATGAAAATGTCGGCCTCCTGCGTAATATCAAACGCTACTTCCATCATCGGCACTTCTTCACCAAACCACACAATGTGGGGTCGCAGTTGGAAGCCTTTTTCGCAGAGTTGCCCCATCTGAATTTCGTCCCCGCCAATGTCATAAACCAGGCTTTCATCACCCGAACTCCGCATTTTCGAGAGTTCGCCGTGCAGGTGAACAACCTTAGACGAACCTGCCTTTTCGTGCAGATTATCGACGTTCTGTGTGATGATCGTTACGTCGTATTTGTCTTCCAGCGAAACAAGTGCCTTATGGCCCGCATTGGGGTGAGCATCAAGGGCTTGCTTACGACGCTTGTTATAAAACTCCTGCACCAACGCCGGGTTTTTATGCCACCCGGTGATCGTTGCAACATCTTCAACACTGTAGTTTTCCCACAAGCCATCGGCATCGCGGAAAGTGGCTAAACCGCTTTCGGCACTGATTCCAGCACCGGATAATACTACAATTTTTGGTCTCGATTCCATACTGAAAGATACGAAAAAAAGCCTATTTTTTCTTCGCCACGGCCTTTTTCGCCGGGGCCGCTTTCTTGGCAGCCGTTGGTTTGGCAGCGGTTTTGATGGCTGCTTTTTTCGCCGGGGCCTTTTTCCCTGCACCCTCGGCTGGTTCACCCGCGAGTGCCAGACATTCTTCCAGAGTCAGCGAGGCAGCATCGGTTTCTTTGGGAATACGAACGTTGCGTTTGCCTACGGCCAAATAAGGGCCATACATGCCATTGACAACCTTCACCGCCGGGTTTTCGGGAAACTCCTTAATGAACTTATTGGCTTCGGCCTGCCGCTTTTGCTCGATCAGTTCGATGGCGCGTTCGAGAGTGATGGTGCCCAACTGCTCGCCTTTGGGCAAGGAGATATACTTGTCCTCGTATTTTACATACGGCCCAAAACGACCCTTGCCGGTGGTTACGAGTTTTCCCTCGAACTCACCGATGGACTCCGTTACGGCTTCGGCGCGTTTCTGTTGGATTAACTCAACAGCCCGCTCTTCAGAAATTGTGTAGGGATCATCTTCTTTCGAGAGCGACACATATTTGCCATCGTGACGCACGTAGGGACCAAACTTGCCAATGCCAATAGTCATAGGCTGATCCTCGAAGAAACCCACTTCACGCGGTAGTGAGAACAAATCAAGAGCCTCCTGCAAGGTGATGGTCTCGATCAACTGATCGTCGCGGAGGTTAGCGTATTGGGG
>JAJAYX010000058.1 GCA_026785985.1 Rudanella sp.
GTCTGCGCCCGGCCTATGTGCGGCACATGCACGACCTGCTGAAACCCGACGGGCAGCTGGCAGGCATTTTGTTTGGCATTGTGTTCCCGTTTGCGGGGTCACCCCTCGGCGGGACCGTTAAGGAATACAGAGCGTTGTTCGAGACGGTTTTTAGTCAGGTTCGGCTGGAACCCTGCGAACTCTCGGTGAAGCCACGACTGGGCAGCGAGTGGTGGATTGAGTTAGCGAGATCACGGTACTGTTAACTTCGAAGCCACTCAATTAGCAACCGTATCCCAAACCCGGTGCCGTTTTTCTGGCTTCCAAATTCAGTGTCGCCGAAGGCCGTACCCGCAATATCCAAGTGCGCCCAGGCGGGGTGATTCTCGGTGAACACCTCCAGAAATTTTCCGGCAGTGATGGCCCCCGCCAATGGTTTGCCGCTAAAGTTTTTCAGGTCGGCCACGTCCGATTTGATGTCTTCACTGTAAACATCCCAAAGCGGAAGCCGCCAGAGTCGTTCGCCGGGTTGGTCGGCGGCACGAGTGAGTTGGGTGGCCAAATCGTCGTTGTTGGTGAACAAACCGGCCGCGTGGTAGCCGAGGGTGGCAATCACGCTCCCGGTCAGCGTGGCCAGATCAATCAGCACGTCGGGTTGGAAGTTGCGAACCATATAACCCAGCCCGTCGGCCAGCACAATGCGCCCTTCCGCATCGGTGTCGATCACTTCAATCGTTTTGCCGAGGTAGGAGCCAATCACGTCGCCGGGCTTGGTCGCGCTGCCATCCACCATGTTTTCGGTGGACGGAACAATGCCAACCAGGTGAACGGGCAGTTGAAGTTTGGCAGCCACTTCGAGGGTTCCCAACACGGCAGCAGCCCCGCCCATATCGCTCTTCATCAGGTGCATACTGGCCGAGGGTTTTATAGAAATACCGCCCGTGTCGAAGGTGATGCCTTTGCCCACTAAACCCACTTTTTTGGGGTTCTCGATGCCCACAGGGTTGTATTCCATGATGATAAACGCAGGCTCGTGGTCGCTGCCCCGGTTCACCGACAACAGGGCCAGCAACCCCTCGGCTTCGATCTGCGCCTTGTTCAGCACCCGAACGCTGTAGCCGTGTTTCTCGCCTGACTGGGTAGCCCAATCAGCCAGGGTTTGTGGGGTTTTGTAATTGCCCGGCGCGTTCATCAGGTCAATTATTTCGCGCTGGGTTTGGGCAATAGCTTCTGCCCGGTTTAGGGTTTCAGTAGCCGTTGCTTCATCCGAAACAAGGAGACTTACCAACCCCTGCGACCCGTAAATTACCGGGCTGTCGGGTTTGTCGGTCTGGTACAGTTTCAGGTCATAACCACCCCCGCGAATGCCCAGTACAGTGCCCTCGATAGCCACTGTGTTAAATGGCCGAAGATCAACGGAAACGGTCAGTGGAAGCCGGGCTTTTTGCTCGAAAAAGAACTTACGAAACACCCGAAACCAGTCGTTGGTTTGGGGGTTTTTACCCAAACCAAGAAGGTATGTTTTGCGGCCACCGGGCTGATAGACTGGCAGTACCTCTTTTGCATCCGCCTTAAAATCAGCTTGTAAGGTAGTGGGTGGTATGTTCAGCGTTGCAGCCAGCGCAGTGAGTTGAGCGGCTAACTGATCGTTTTGAACGATCGGGATGATAATAGCCGTTGACTCGGCAACGGAGGTGATGGTTAGTGTCATCAGTAAAAATTATGGCTATATTCGGTAAAAGAAACCGCTTTTTATGTCAACTATTGAAACAAAATCAGCGATTCATCAACTTGTTGAAGAGATTAATGATGATCAGTTTTTACAGGCAGTATACATTATTCTTGAACAAAAGGCAGTGCCAGAATCAGACTTTTGGGGTGAACTGACCGAAACCCAGCGTCAGGCTATCAGAAAAGGCATTGATGATGCCAATGAAGGCCGAACTAAACCATACCAAGAGGTTTTGAATAAGTATTTATAGATGTACACTGTCCTACTTACTGACCAAGCAGAAACTGACCTCGACCGTATCGTTAGTTTCATTGGAGAGAACTGGTCAGCCAGCATCAAAACCGAATTTCTTGCTTCGGTTTCGGACAAATTGCAACGCCTTGAACGAAATCCATTTATCTACAGAGCTTCTAAAACCGAAACTACTGTTCGTGAATGTACGATCAATCGCTTTGTGGCGATGTTCTATCGAATTACAGAGTCTAACCAACTTATTGAGATTCTGTAATTCAAAGACAATCGTTCTCAATAAAACAACCATTCCAGAGCCGCCGGGAACTCGCGGCCCCAGTGGGTTTCCTGGTGGGTGCCAGCCGGGTCAACAGAAAGGTGAATATCAATGGCTTGGCCGTTATAGCACTGCTTCAATAACGAATCCTGAAAGCGTTGCAGGTTAGGCACCATATAGGTTGACTCAGCCTCGCCCCCATACACATATACCCGCATGGGAGCCGGGGTTTTGAACTGAATCGCATCGAAATAAATTTTGGGTGAAATCCATAGCGAAGGCGAAAATACCATTAACCGCCCAAACACATCGGGCCGGAGCAGCCCCCCATAAACACTGATCAATCCCCCCAGCGAACTGCCGCCAATGCCCGTATGTTCCGATTCGGGCAGGGTGCGGAGGTGCGCGTCGATGACGGGTTTGAGCGTGTTGGCCACGAAGTTCAGGTACTGCCTCCCGCGCCCTTTGCCCATGCGGGTTTTGCCGATCGTATACTCATTGATCCGGTTTTCGCGACCGTGATCGATACTCACCAAAATCACCTCGTGGTGTTGCCGGGAAGCCAGAATCGCCATTTTCTGTTCAATGCCCCACGAGCCATAGCCAACGCCTTCGCCCACCAGGTTCTGCCCATCATTCAGATACAGAACCGGGTATCGCCTGTCAGGATTCTGGTGGTAGTTGTAGGGCAGGATAACCGTAACCCGTCGGCTTGTACCGAGTTCGGGCGAGCCAAATTCCGTACTCAAAATCTCTTCGGCAGGCAGGTAGTCGGGGTTGAACGGACTGCCATACCAACGCCAGTGGGGCACGTAATCCTGCTGAAAATCAGTACCTGTCAGTATAATTCGGTTGGTTGAGGCTTCACCCGCGCTGCTCAGTTCAACATGATCCCATCCGCCCCGCGTGTACTTGTATTCGATCACGTCGGGCAGGCTGAAATTGGCGGGAAATTCGATAGTGTAGTGGCCCGGTTCAGTAGCTTGAAACTGCAAAAAATCAATGGTAGGGTTCCAGTCGCAAAAATTCCCCGTTACAAAAACGGGTCGGTCATCAATAACGGGTGTGATCAGTTCTAAACGCAATGACATACTATGGGTAGATTGGTAATAGGGGTACTTGGAGCATGCCCTTACGCGTAGCCAACAACGGATAATACCCAATGGTTGCCACAAATTAGCCGCCGTTACGGCTGAACGGAGCGTCGATCCATTCTACAGAAACGCCTGGCAAATTTGAAAACCGCTCTGTGAGGCTCACGGCGGCAGTTTTTCGTATCTCCATAACAAGGGTACACTGCGTATCGAACGACTGATTCAGGATTTTTACCCCGCTCTCTTTCACAATCCGCATCACGGCGTTCATCTGCTCAAAACCAAAGCTAATTTGGTATTGCTCATTCACGGTTCGGGTTTCCCGTTGGGCGTTGGCGAGGGCATCGGCAGTGGCCATTTTGTAGGCATTAATCAGGCCGGGAACGCCCAGCAATGTGCCGCCGAAGTATCGGACAACCACCACCAGCACATCGGTGAACGGTTTGCCGGGTTGATCCTGCCCATAAATCGTGTTCAGGATGGGCCGCCCTGCCGAGCCGCTGGGTTCGCCGTCGTCGCTGACCCGGTATTGGTTTTTGTCAAGCCCCAGCCGATAGGCATAGCAATGATGGTTGGCTTTGGGGTGTTCGTGGCGCAGTGTGTCGAGTCGGTTTTTGGCCTCGGTTTCGGTGCAGATTGGATAGGCGAAGGCCAGAAACCGACTTCCCCGGTCGCGAAACTGGCCTTCGGTGGCTTGAGTTAGGGTTTGAAACGTATCGTCGAAAAGCATGAAAAGAAGCTGCGAGCGGCCTATTTGCCAGATAAATGACAAAAATACCCTTTATTTTGACCTCTACTTTGTATTGTCGGTCTGATTCGTATATTTGAGACCGTTCCCTAAGAAACCTACCTACAAGTTAGTTAATTAGATAGCTTTGGAGTTGGGTTGGTTGTCTTTTTATTCCGTGCTATAGTCTCATGAAAGTTTCGCCCGAAGAACCTTTTCAGATCGTTTATTCCCTCTTGGAACACGAGTTTCTGGGGTATCTTATTGAAGCATTCGTGGTGCAGCGAAATGCCAAAGGTGAACTTACCCTGCTTAATCAAACCCTGTCGCCCCAGAATGCCGAAGAGTTTTCGGAAGGTCTCGACGCGCTCGATTTTGAACTGATTCAACTTATCGAAGGCATTCAACAGGATACTATTCTAAAGCGGTTCAATACCCGAAAGCTTCCCACAATTGATTTCTTCCTGAAAATATATGACTCCCAAAAGGGCGATAAACTGCTTCAGGAGGCCATTTGTGGCTATTTAGAGAACATCAAGCCACGCATTCTCGAACGGTTGGGCCAGAAGCCGCTCTACATAATGGGCAAGGATGGCAACCCCGCCTGGATGCCTATTGCCTGGGTAACTGAACCAGCGAGGGTGCATTTTCATTTCGTTCGGAATCCCGATTCTACGCATTATTTTCCCATTATCCGACATAACAACGAGCGTGTTGAGTTTCAGTTTAAGAACGCGCTGTTGCTTTGCGACGAACCCGCCTGGTTGCTCGTTGGGCAGTGTCTGTATCACTTTGTGAGTAATGCCGTTAACGTGACGGTGGACGGCAAAAAACTCCGGCCTTTTCTCAACAAAAATCACATTGTAGTCCCCAGAAAAGTCGAGGATGAATACTACCGGCGGTTTGTGGTGCCGCTCATTGCCAGCTACGAAGTGTTTGCCAAAGGCTTTGAGATCAGGGCCGAATCGCTGGCTCCCGTGCCGGTGCTGACGCTGTCGTAACACCGGGTTGGTCAGCAAATGCTGACGGCTTCGGGCTTCAGAGAAAACACGTCGATGGCACATCAAACGGACGATGATAGCCGGATTGCGGTTGATTTATCGTTTCAATACGGGTCGTTTTCGTTCCGGTTCGATAGCTTCACCAACCAGGCCAATGTCAGTTTAGAGAAAAAAGGCGACAACTATATTTTTCATAAAATAAAGCGCGACCTCCGGTTTGAGCGCAGCAAACTCACGTTTTTGCGCGAACATAGCCTCGACTTGCGGCAGGGCCGATTGTCGTTACCCAAAGCCGAAC
>JAJAYX010000059.1 GCA_026785985.1 Rudanella sp.
CCCTTCAGGGCTGTGGAACCGGGTGCTGATCCAAACGGTGGGTTTATACGATGCGGTATCCTGATCACTTTCCTGCTGTTTGCCAACGGCGTAGAAAGCGTTGTTGAACAGGTTGAGCAACACCCGTCCAATCTCCTGTGCAACTACCTCCGCCCGGCCCAGGCTCGCATCAAAGTCAGTGATGAGTTCACAGTTAAAGTCTTGATTTTTCGCTCTTATGCCGTGATAGGCCAGCCGCAGATATTCATTGGCCAGGGCGTTGAGGTCGGTGGGTTGTCGTTCGCCGGTGGAGGCTCGTGAGTGTTCGAGCATGCCCTTGACAATGGCTGAGGCTCGCCCGCCGTGATGGGTAATTTTTTGCAGGTTTTGGGTCAAATCACCCAGAATTTCGGCTACGTACTCTTTTTCCGAATCGGGCAGTTTCTGAAAAGGCCCCTCTTTCAGTTCATCGACCAATTCGGTGCTGACTTCCGAGAAGTTATTGACAAAGTTGAGCGGGTTTTGAATCTCGTGGGCAATGCCTGCGGTGAGTTCACCGAGACTGGCTAATTTTTCTTTCTGAATAAGTTGGGTCTGAGCCGATTTGAGTTCCTCCAGGGCGTTCTCCGCCTTTTGCCGTTGTAAACCGATCTCATCTCGTTGTTTCTGAAGCAAGCCGTTGGCCCTCTGTTTATGTCTGTTATTCCGATATAAAATAAGTGCAATAAGTATGAGTGCCGCAACGCCCCCCGCCAAAAGGTACATGGTGATTCGAGTTCGGTAGGCTTCTTCAAGCCGCTTAACATCCTCCAGACGTACTTTTTCGTTGAACTCGATATTCTGAAAATTCTTGACATTTTCTCCATTTGCCAGACTGTCTTTAGTAGTCGACGCCAATTTAAGGTAAGTTAGGGACTGGCGAGGCTCTGAGGCTTCGTAAATGGCTGATAATAAAAAACTAGCTTTTTCAATAGTCGCTAACATTCCCGACGATTGGGCCAGTTGCAACGATTTTCGGGCATAGGTAGTGGCCGAGTCCGTTTGTTGGGTCGCGCGGAATACCTCAGCCATCTCCAGATACGTCTGACTCAGTGTACGGTCATTTTTAACGGCAATCGACGCAGGAATGCTTTTTCGGTAGTATGTCAGTGCCAGTTCATACTGATTCATGCGTTTATAAACATTGGCCAGAATCATTAGCTCAATCTGAATGTCGGCTGCTTTTAACTGAATTGCGTACTGGTAGGCGATTCGTGTGTAAGCCAATGCCGAGTCTAACTGATTGAGAAGGGCATATTCAGATCCAATATT
The DNA here is from genome assembly GCA_026785985.1 of Rudanella sp. Classification (GTDB taxonomy): domain Bacteria; phylum Bacteroidota; class Bacteroidia; order Cytophagales; family Spirosomataceae; genus Rudanella. Next base: position 1,291 of record JAJAYX010000059.1, read on the forward strand.
GGAGAGGGCAACCCGTTGCAGGTTCAGGTTCTGTAACTGGATGGCCAGTTGGTTCGTATTCTGATAATAATCAATGGCTTTGGGTGAATTTTTCTGCTCCGAATACAGATTACCCATGTTGTTGTAGATACGGGCGAGCGCGTCTGTATCGTGGTTCGTTTTTGCCACGCTTACCGAGTTAAGGTGTGCTTCCAGCGAACGGTCATAATTGCCTGTCAGCCGGAAAATAGTGCCAATACGATTCAGAATGCGGGCTTCCCCGCGTTGATCGCCAGTCTGCCGGGCCAGTTTCAGCCCTTGCTGTGCATACTGCATAGCCACCAGCGTTTTTGAATACATCAGCGACCGACTCAATTGGTCGAGTACCTGCACACGGGTAGTATCGGCAAGATCTTGTTCCACACGACGCTGCAGGCTATCGGACAGCCGTTGCTGAGCCAGCGTCAGCGTCGGGCAACAACTGAGGCACACAATGGTAAGGGTGAGAAACCGTTTCATTCGGTGGTGAAAGGCAGAGGTGCGTAAATATACGGTTAGGCAATCAATTTTGTATTGATAATCAGATCCGTTATACTTGGCTTACCTTACCTACTTACAAAAACCTCATGAAAGCTATTGCTTTATCTGTTCTGTGGCTAAGCTTCACCCTGACGCTGGCCCAGACGAGTCTGAAACCCAAAACAAAGCAACAATCACCCCAACTACACGTCATTTTTGCGTTGGAGCCGAAAGGTGTCGAGTACGGACGACTCAACATGGAGAACGACTCGATCATGAGACAATTTGTGGAGGTCGTACAGCGGGGGCTGAGCTACCCCATGCAAATGCGATGGCTGGATACGAAGCATTTTACCAGCAATGCCCTCAAGGATACCATTGCGGCTCTGAAAACCACCCCCAACGACATTGTTATTCTATATTATTCCGGCTACGGAATCCGCCCGGCCAAAGCCACCGAAACGTTTGCCAACTGGCGGTTAGACGACGTAAAAGACACGGGCCTGCCCCTAAACGATGTAGAAGGCTGGTTGAAACTTAAAAACATAAACCTTGCTTTGCTCATTGCCGACTGTACCACTGAGCGGATACAAAGCCCTCATGTTGTGGCCATGATAGGGGCAACGGTTGATCTGACTCCTGAAATCATGAAGCAATTGTTTCTGCGAAACAAAGGCATTGTCCGTTTAGGCAGTTCTGCGCCCTCACTTCCCGCCTATATCGTTAATACCGACCCTGGCACCGTATTTACAAACGGGTTGTACCAGGGGTTTCAGAATTTACTGAACTACACGGACCCTGCTTCTCTGCCTTACCTATCATTCGAAGACCTTCAGTATCTGACAAACTCGGCCATGCGAATGCCCCTGGGGAGAAGTGACATTGATCAGACTTCGGTTCTGGAATTGAAAAACTGGGATGGCACTCGGGTCGTTAAAAAACAATTGGTTGCCGGTGCCGTTCCAGTGGGCGTACGCTGGCAGGGGTTTATCGACAACGAACAGGCATACAACGAGCTAAGAAAGAAACAACGGAATCGAGCCGTTCGCTTTTTGCCAACTCGGGTTGACTTATCGATGTATGCTCCCCCAGTGCTTGATCAGGGCGATAAAGGTAATTGTGTAGCCATATCGATTGGCTATTACATGCGTTCCATCATGGAGGCTGTCAAATGGAACATTACCGACAAAAACATGATTTTAAAACGCAGCTTTTCACCTTTTTATCTCTACGGTGCCATTAAGCAATGGAACGACAAAAATTGTACGTATGGGATTGAAGCCGGACAGGCACTCGAGTACCTTAAAAATGGAGGCTTGCCTTACTTCTCGGCCTTCCCTGACCCTAACCTTTGCGAAATAGAGGAGGGTCGAAGTGCTATGTTTTCCCAGATTCAGGATTATGTAAAACTGTTCAACATCATTGACCCAAAACAGGAAAAAGTACTGGCTGTGAAGCAGGCACTCGCCGAGAAGGCACCCGTAGTTATTGGCATTCAAACCACCAGTTCGTTGCAGGAACTATCGTTTACGAAAACGTTGATTCCCCGACTGAAAGGCTCTGTGTGGGAATTGCTGGATTCATTTTCGGAGTCGAAATCTACTGCTGATAGGAGCCGCCCCAAGCTGGATATGTCATGGAAGCCGTATCAGGCGAATGCACTGGCATTTGGCCATGCCGTATGCGTCGTTGGCTACGACGATAC
>JAJAYX010000060.1 GCA_026785985.1 Rudanella sp.
CGATCATTCAATTAGATCACGACTTTAATGAGCGGGCAATCGGGCGCAATCCTTCCCAATTTATTGAAGGCTTTAACAGCTTTTTATTATTTGAAACAATAGCCGCCAAAGCACAGTGTTTAGAGCAGAGGCTGGGTAAGAATACTTCTGAATCAGAAAGAAACCAGGCTGTCAATACCTATCGGTCTGCTTTGTCGTTGGCAGACCATATCGAGAAAGTATTTGATACTGAAGAAGCGCGCTTGTTTGCACTTAAAAAAATAGTGCCTGTTCAGCAACGGGCCGTGTCGCTTCTGGTTCAATTATACGAACAGACCCAGAAGGAAACTTATTTGGAAGAAGCCTTCCGGCGATGCGAGCAGAGCAAAGCGGCTGTGTTATTTATCGGGCAGAAAGAAAATGAAAGTAAGGCCAATACAGGCATTCCCGATTCGTTGTTGCAACGGGAGCGGAACCTGAAATTTACCCTCTCCCAGTTGTTTGTGCGCATTGACCGGGCCACTGAAGATGCCGAAATATCGAGATTGAGAACCGACATTCGCGATACAAAACTGGCTCTCTCCCGCATGGCCGACCAGCTTCATGACTACCCCGAATATTATCGTAAAAAATTTGGAGCCGATACGATCGACCTGAGATTTCTCCGTCGTCAGGTACTTGACCGTAAAACGGCCTTATTATCGTTTTTCCAGACGGAAGAAACCACGTATACCTTTGTGTTGACCCGCAACGAGTTGCGCTTTCATCGAATACCAAATGATAGGGTTTTCCAGAAGCAGCTGACCAGTTTGGTTACGGCCCTGCGATCAGCCATTCCGGGAGAAGACTATCTGGCAGAACCGCAGGCTCAGTACTTATATAGGCGACTGATTGAACCGTTGGCAAAATACCTGGCTGATAAAACATCGCTCATTATTATTCCCCATAATGATCTGACACAGCTTTCGTTTGATGTACTCGAAAATGAGCAACAGCAGTATTTGCTCGAGCAGTTCGATATTACCTATCAGTATTCAGCGTCTTTTTTGAGGCCAGAAAGCAAGCCGCTCCTAGTGCCCAATCAGATGCTGGCTGTGGCCCCCTTCAACGTAACGGGTCTGGGGAATGGCATGGGCGTGTTGCCAGCTTCGGAGCTTGAAGTAAGTGGCTTGAAAGGTATGAAATTAACCAACCAGAATGCCACCAAAACCCGTTTTCTCCAATTGGCCCGGCAGGCATCAATCATTCATCTGGCCACCCACGCCATTGCCAACAACGACAGGCCAGACCAGTCGTACATTGCCTTTGCCCCGCAACCCAATGCGGAGAACAAGCTGTATGCACACGAGCTTCAGTATGGTATTCTGGATAAGGTTAAACTGGTTTTTTTGAGTGCCTGCGAAACGGCCAGTGGTCAACTGATTCGGGGCGAGGGAGTTATGAGTTTATCGAGGGCCTTGTCGTATGCGGGTTGCCCAAACCTGATCACTTCTCTCTGGAAAGCCGAAGACAATGCAACGGCCTACATAAGCCGTCAGTTCTACACACATCTGGATGAGGGGAATACTGTTTCCCGTTCGTTGCAATTAGCCAAGTTAGATCTGCTACAAAACAGTCAGTACGCCCAATTTCACGCGCCCCCCTATTGGTCGCATCTGGTGTTTGTTGGGTCTCCCCCCGAACATAAATCAACGGGTCTACTCTGGTTATTGGCGGGTATTAGCGGGGTGCTGGTTTTGATCGGCTGGAGGTTTCGCCAAAATTCGGCACAAAAAAAAATCACCGTAAGTATACAGTGACCTTTCCTAACTACCTAACCCATATGATAAACTCTAAAAGAACTTTAATTACTTTTCCACCGCAGCAGCCCCAGTTTCCATAGATCCTGATCAGTCACGTTTTGGTGATATAAGTGCCGTGGCGATTTGTTGATTTTCTCGAACAGGGGGTAGGCATCGCCAACGCGACCATCTCCCAGATAAGCCAAGGCTAAATAATAATCTGTTTCCTGTGCAAAAAGCGGTTTACTTCGTTGTTCATTGGTTTGCTGCAAGGTAACAAACCGCTCGATAGCCTCTCCATACTGCTGGAGCTGGAGGTGAGCCATACCCGTCAGAAACAAGTCGTGCGGGGTCGGCGATGTTAAACCGGCGAACCGTTGGACAATTTCAGCAAAGTTGCCTGACCGATAAAGGGCATCGGGCGAAGTAACACTTTCTTCGGCCCCACCACCCCGGTTGTTGGGCAACTGATAGGCCATGAACTTGTCACTGTAGTACGAATCGATGTTAGTCGAGCCGTATCGGTAACCTCCATAGCCGGCCAACAACAGCAATCCACTAGCGGCCACCCGTGCCCCCCAACGCAATGATTGGGTATAACGAAGTGGTCTGACTTTAGCACTATCAGGCATCTGACTTGCTGCTTCGTCCTGCTGTTTGATTTCGTCGAGGTATTGCAAATGCAGATTCCTGACCCGGCTTCGCAACGCACTCGACCGGACAGCATCACGCACAACGGTAACTCTATCGAAGAGGTTCTGTAAGTCAGTATCAGTCTGAAGGCTTTGCTCCAGGTCGATGTTCTCTTCGAGCGTCAACGCACGGTCGAGATATCGGTCAATCTGTTCAAGCGTTTCCATTTCATTTCGCGTGCCGTAAAGCAGCTTTTACGTTGTTAAAGGCGGTTGGAGAAGATTTAACCAAATCGGTCAATTCTTTCAGGCACTTGTATTTCCTGTTTCTAACATTCTGTTCATTTTCATAACCCGTTCGTTCCACAATCTCTTTCACGGACAGGTTCTCGTAATAAAACAGTGTCAACACCTGCTTACAACCAGTTCCCAACGACTCGAACAGATCCATAATGACTTTTTGGGCTTCTTTGTAGGTCATAAACTGTGAAATATCTTCCTCCAGCGTATCCCGACCAATCTCAAACTCCTCATTACGCTTCATTTCGTTCTCACGCTTTCTCAATTCACTGATCCACAAGTTTTTGGTTAATGTATACAGAAATGATTTCACACTCGATTCACCACGGAACCGTTCTTTCTGAACCATTTCAATAAACGTAACCATCACCTCCTGAATCAAATCGGCAGCATCATCCTGACTCCCAGTGTTAGTCAGGACATAGTTTTCCAACATCCGGTAATACGATTGATACACAAATCGCATCGCCCGTTCTATATCGTCGCCGGATTTAATACCGGCTAATAGGTCGGTATCTGTCAAGCTATTCAATGCCCGCTTTATGCCTGACATGTATTAGTCGTTTTGGGGGGTCAAAATGTAATCATGCATATGAAAATATTTTTCAGAAAATGCTTTACTCCTGCTTTTGATGAGTGGTAAACCACCATTTCAAAGCAAGAGTTATCGTAATTATCGGCCAATATATGACGCTATGGGGGTTTTTCATCTTTATGGGAGTTTTGAACAGGACTAAAGAAAAAAAATAAAAAAAATGGCTTGCTCTGCTTTACGTCTGTTGCTAAATGGGCGTTAACATAGTTAATCTGTTTACTGGAAAGACTAACCGTTTAGTAAACGAGTTGCGTACGCTGTCAAATTAGTCAGATCAGGTCAAAGAAGGGGCGTAACCAATAACCTCCCGGAAGGCTAAAACTGGCTACTCACTTTTTAGTTAATGGTTCGATGATTTCGTCTATACAGGTAGGCAATACCAAAAAACTTCTCCCTGTTGATGGATAGTCATACCACTCGACCGGGCAAAAAAGCCTATTTTTATGCCAATAAATCGTGTCCTTATGCAGTTCTCGCACCTCCATTGCCATACCCAATACTCCCTGCTCGATGGGCAGGCCGATATTAAAAAGCTGATTAAGAAGGCGAAAGCCGACAATATGCCCGCTGTGGCCATCACTGACCACGGCAATATGTTTGGGGTATTTGAATTTGTGGCCGAGGCTGCCAAGCAGGGCATAAAGCCCATTGTCGGGTGCGAATTTTATGTCGTTGAAAACCATACGATCAAGCAGTTTACCAAGGAAAAGAAAGATGTTCGCTATCACCAGCTGTTGCTGGCCAAGAACCCGACCGGCTATAAAAACCTGGTGAAACTATGCTCGCTGGGCTATATGGAGGGTCTTTATGGCAAATATCCCCGCGTTACCAAAGCCTTGATCGAGCAGTATAAAGAGGGCCTGATTGCCACCACCTGTTGCATTGGTGCTATTGTGCCGAAAACTATTCTTAAAAAAGGCGAAGAAGCAGGCGAAAAAGAATTCAAATGGTGGCTCGACCGCTTTGGCGAAGACTATTACGTGGAACTGCAACGCCACGAAATTCCCGATCAGATTAAAGCCAACGAGGTGCTGGTGAAATTCGCCGTGAAGCATAACGTGAAGATCATTGCTTCCAACGATTCGCACTATGTGGATCGCGATGATTGGGTGGCCCACGATATTTTGTTGTGTGTGAACACGGGTGAGAAACAAAGTACCCCGTCGATGAAAGAGTTCAGCGACGATGAAGTGATGCCCAAAAATACCCGGTTCGCGTTCTTCTCCGACCAGTTCTATTTTAAGAACACGCAGGAGATGACAACGGTTTTCAAAGACTTGCCACAAGCCATTGACAACACCAACGAAATTGTGGACAAAGTGGAAACGCTGAAGCTCAAGCGCGACATTATGCTGCCCAATTTTCCGATTCCGAAGGAGTTCCAGATTCATGCGACCGGGGTGGCGGGCCATGATGTAGCCAACCAGTGGGAATACCTGAAACACCTGACCTATGAGGGGGCCCGTAAACGCTACGGAGAAATTGAAAGTCATGTGCAGGAGCGGCTTGACTTTGAGTTATTTACAGTAAAAACAATGGGATTTGCCGGCTACTTCCTGATCGTGGCCGACTTTATTCAGGCCGGGCGAGATTTGGGTGTGATGGTGGGGCCGGGGCGGGGTTCAGCGGCTGGTTCGGCAGTGGCCTATTGCATCGGTATCACCAACATCGACCCCATTAAATACGACCTTCTATTTGAGCGATTCCTGAACCCCGACCGGAAGTCGATGCCCGATATTGACACGGACTTCGACGACGAGGGCCGCCAAAAGGTGATCGATTATGTGGTGCAGAAATATGGCAAACAGCAGGTAGCGGCCATTGTTACGTATGGTACGATGGCGGCCAAATCGGCGATCAAAGACGTGTCGCGGGTGATGGATTTGCCGCTTAACGATGCCAACGCGCTGGCCAAACTCGTGCCCGACAAGCCAACCTACAACATGACCCTCAAACGAATTTTCGAAGATCCGATTGATGGGGTAGGGGGGCTGGCGAACCTGATTCAGCCCGAAGAGGTGGAAAATGTGAAGCGGATGCGTGCTCTCGAAGCAGGCGACCAATCGGTGGGGCGGGCTATGAAACTGATCGACACCGGGAAGGTGCAGAACGTGCTGCAACAGGCACGTCGGCTGGAAGGAACGGTACGGAACACGGGCGTTCACGCTGCGGGGATTATTATTGCGCCGAGCGATTTGTCGGATATTGTTCCGGTATCCACATCCAAAGAAACCCACCTGATTATCACCCAGTATGAGGGCAAAGTGATCGAGGATGCGGGCGTTATCAAGATGGACTTTTTGGGGTTGCGCAACCTCACGATCATTAAGGAATGCCTGCGGTTGGTGAAGCAGAACTACGACATCACCATCGACATCGACGCGGTTCCGCTGGATGATCCCAAACCGTATGAACTGTTTCAGCGGGGGGAAACAAACGCGATTTTCCAGTTTGAATCCGACGGCATGAAGAAGTACATGAAGGATCTGAAACCTGACCGTTTCGGCGATCTCATTGCGATGAACGCCCTCTACCGGCCCGGCCCCATTCAGTATATTCCGACCTTTATTAACCGAAAGCACGGTCGCGAAGAGGTGAAATATGACCTCCCCGAAATGGAGGAATACCTGGCCGATACGTTCGGTATAACCGTCTATCAGGAGCAGTTGATGTTGTTGTCGCAGAAGCTTGGCAACTTCACCAAGGGCGATGCCGACGTGTTGCGGAAGGCGATGGGCAAGAAAGACCGGGCCACGCTCGACAAGATGAAGGGTAAGTTCATGGACGGTTGCAAAGCCAACAACCTGAACCCCAAAATTTGCGAGAAAGTCTGGACTGACTGGGAAGCCTTCGCGAGTTACGCTTTTAACAAGTCGCACTCGACCTGTTATGCATTTGTTGCTTACCAGACAGCCTATCTAAAGACCTATTACCCAGCCGAATACATGGCGGCTGTATTAACGTCCTGCCTCGGCAACATCGACAAAATCACGTTCTTTTTGGGTGAGTGCAAAGCTCTCGGCATTCCCGTGCTTGGCCCCGATGTGAACGAGTCAGAGCGGGTGTTTGGCGTAAACAAAAAGGGGGAGATTCGTTTTGGATTGGCCGGGATCAAAGGGGCGGGCGATGCGGCTGTGGAAGCCCTGATAGAAGAGCGAACACTGGGAGGGCCCTACAAAGATATTTTTGAGTTTGCGATCCGGGTGAACCTGCGCACGGTGAATAAGAAAACGCTTGAGTCGCTGGCTTATGCAGGAGCTTTCGATGCGCTGGATGAGTATCACAGGGCGCAATATTTTGAAACCCCGGTTGGCGAAACGGGTGTGTTTCTGGAACGGATTGTCCGCTATGCTACCAACTACCACACCGAGAAAGCGGCTGCTCAACAATCGTTGTTTGGCGGGTCGAATGGGGGAGAGCCTATGTTGGCGCGACCCAGAGCACCCATTGTACCGGAGTGGAATCAGATTCAGAAACTGAAATTCGAGAAAGACGTAGTAGGTTTCTATATCACCGGCCATCCGCTTGATGATTTTCGGCTGGAGATGGATGCCTTTTGCAATTGCTCGCTCACCAAAGTTTTTGAGACTAAACAACCCGAAATCAAGATTGGCGGCATCGTGTCGATGGCCGAAAATCGGGTGGCCAAAAACGGCAACCCCTGGATGAAATTCGTGCTGGAAGATTATGAAGGCTCAATGGAAATCGCCCTGTTCGGGGAAGATTATATCCGCATGAATCAGTACATTGAAGTGGGCCGGTTTCTGCACGTAACGGGCAAAACCCAAAACAAATGGAGTTCGGCTGATCTGGAATTCAAGGCTACCAACATCCGCCTGTTAAATGAGTTACGCGACAAACTTTGCAAGGAAGTAAAGGTGTCATTAGCCCTGCAATCGGTTAATGCTCAGATGATTGCTAAAATAAACGAATTGGTGGCCTCGCACCCCGGTAACTGCACCTTCATTCTCAACGTATCGGACCCCGACGAGCGGATCGAGGTCAGCCTGCTTTCACGAACGGTGAAAGTGAACCCGGCCAACACACTTATTCGGGGGTTGGAGCTGTTGGATGGGGTTGCGTGTAAGGTGGCCTGATGAACTACTCGCGCCCGCCTATATGCTCCACCCTGCTGGGTGTATGACGCTGATAGAGGCTATCAGCCGCATGGCAAATCATGTTGCATATTAGCGGAGCGTGCGAATTCGTGATCAGGTGACCCGCATCGGGCAGTAGTTGAAATTGGGCACATTTGTCAGACAGCATCCGTTTGGCAAAGGCCAGATTCCCCTGATCAATGAGCCAGTCCTGCGCTCCCTGTACCACCGTAACGGGCGGCTTTAGTTGCGACCAATAGGGCAACAAACCCCGAAGTTGCCGGGCGTGTTCATACTTTTCGTAGGTAGCAAGATTGAGTGACCGGGGCAAAAAAACCTGGATAAAAGGCATTCGACCCCACTTCGAAAACCACCAGAATTTCTCTTTGTCGGGGTCGATGGCGGGTGAAATCAGAAACAAATGCCCCACATTTTGGGGAGTTAGCGTAGCC